>NZ_JBFUMG010000184.1:0-8289 GCF_054049495.1 Phyllobacterium sp. P5_D12
GGATATCGCTGAGCCTGGCGACATCGTTGTCGTGGACGCGGGTGGAGATCTTACTAATGCGATCATCGGCGAATTGATGGTCGCGCACGCGATTCAACGCGGCCTTGGCGGCATCGTCATATTTGGAGCCATTCGCGACAGCGAGGAATTAAGCGCGGGTTCGTTCCCTGTCTTTGCTGCGGGGGTCACTCATCGCGGACCATACAAGGACGGCCCGGGCGAGGTAAACGTTCCCATCGCCATTGGTGGTATGGTGATCCATCCCGGTGACCTGGTCTGCGGCGATGCCGACGGAATGGTGTCGGTGCCACTCGAGTCGGTCGAAGAAGTCTTCACTGCAGCGACCAAAAAACATGCGGCAGAGACGCGTCAGATGGAAGCGATCAAGACGGGCAACAATGATCGTGCCTGGGTCGACGCTGCCCTGGAACGCTTGGGATGCTTTATCGAATGATTTGAACACACCCAGAATGCGCTGCAGCGCCGGCGGACAATGTTCGGATTCAAATCGACTGCAACTGCCGGATCATCGCTAGTCTTGACGCGTTCGCCCGTTGGTGACACTAAAGTCTCGTCTGATGCAAATTCGTGGGGCGCAGCATGTCGGATGGGGAAGTATAATGACGCTACCTGTCGGTCGAGCGCGCGTCAGGCTGCCAAGTACGCTGGATCTTGCTCTGTTAGCAATATTCTCGTCAGCAACCGCCTCCGTAGCTGCGGATAAGCCGGAGGCCACAACGGTCGAAGAGAACCCGGGCTGGATTGTAACCTTGGGTGCCGGAACCGAATACGGTCCRACGTTTGAGGGGTCSGGRGACAATGACTTTAGCTTTGTACCGAATTTCGATATCCGCCGGGCCAACGAACCTGCAGGTTTGAGCGCGCCCGACGACAGTATCGATTTTTCGTTGATCGAGCTCGGCGGGCTTGAACTTGGACCCGCCGCCAGTATCAGAGGCAACCGTTCAAACTCCGACGTACCTGGTGTGCACGAAATCGACTGGAGCGTCGACGTAGGTGCCTTTGGACAATATTGGCTTATCGACAACCGGCTGCGAGTACGAGCCGAAGCCCGGCAGGGCGTTCAGAGCGATGACGGTTTTGTCGCGGATTTTGCGGTCGATTGGTTCCAGCCGTTTGGCGACAAGTTTCTGCTCTCGGCAGGCCCCCGCGCCTCGTTCGCCGATGCGACGTACATGGAAAACAGTTTCGGCGTAAGTAGTGCCGAAGCGCTGGACAACGGTAGTCTGAGCGCATTCTCACCGGACGCAGGGTTCAAATCCGTTGGCTTTGTTGTTGGTGYGACCTATCAGATCAATCCCAAAACGAGCCTGCTGGTCTACGATAAATTCGACAGGCTGGTCGGGGATGCTGCTGACAGCCCGATTGTTACCGACATTGGATCGCCTAACCAGAATACGATCGGCATTGTTCTGAGCCGTTCCTTCCACATCGGATTTTGATCCTGGGTCACGGTGCCGGGAAAAGAGCTTGAAGATTCCTCGCTGCATTTAGCTCGTCGTCACGAATGTAGTTCCTCGTTATGCGAACAGCCGTGTTGCGCTTGGCTATCTGAATCTGGAATACGACAAGATCCTCATACCGGAATGCCGCCTCGGCCGCAGCCAGATAAAACTCCCACATCCGGCAAAACCGTTCGTCATAAAGCGCTTTCGCCGCCTCGCGCTTCGCCATGAAACGCTCGCGCCAGATTTTGAGCGTGGAGGCATAGTGGAGCCTCAGTACCTCCACGTCGGTGACGATCAATCCGGCCTTTTCGATGTGCGGAACAATTTCGGAGAGCGAGGGAATATACCCGCCCGGGAAAATATACTTGTTCAGCCACGGTGTCGTGAAGCCTGGCGTGGATGAACAGCCGATTGTGTGGAGAACCATGACGCCATGATCATCAAGCAGTCTTGCGCATGTTTTGAAGAATGTCGCGTATGACGCGGCGCCGACATGTTCGAACATGCCTACCGAAACAATTCTGTCGAACCGGCCTTTCAGGTGGCGATAATCCCGCAGCTCGAATGAAACACGACCGTCCATCTGGTCCAACGATGATCGCGCATATGCAAGCTGTTCTTCGGACAGGGTTATTCCCAGTACTTCACCGTTCGTCACCCTTGCACCGATATGCCGCGCAAGACCGCCCCAACCGCAGCCGATATCCAGAATCCGCTGATGCGGTTCGAGCAGGAGTTTGGCCGCCAGATGCTGCTTCTTCGCCAGTTGTGCTTCCTCAAGCGACTGATCGGGGTGTTCGAAATAGGCGCAGGAATATTGACGGTCCGCGTCAAGGAACAGCTCGTAGAGCCGACCGTCGAGATCATAGTGATGTGCGACGTTCCGCTTCGATCGGCCGGGCAAGTTGGGCTGCTTCAGCTTGCGGAATTTGGCGCGCAGGGCGTCTATGAAACGCGCAGGCCAAGGATGAGTGGTGTTCTGGGCTTCCCGCAACAACAGTGCGATGAAGTCATAGATGGAGCCCTCATCGACGACAAGACGGCCATCCATGAAAAGCTCGCCAAGCCTCATATCTGCGTCGGCCAAAAAGGCCCACTGTGCCCGGCTATCGGTAAACCTCACCGATACCGCGGGCCCGCTGCCATCTCCGAATGACATTTTTCTGTTCTTGGCAGTCGTAACTGTCAGGCGACCTGTGCTGACAATGCGAAGAAGCGCAGCATGCAGCGCACGATCGGCAAGCGCCGGTGGCGTTGTGTGCCTGCCGGAAGTGGAGTTTTGAAACTGGACCTGGGTCATCGTCTGGCTCGCATTGTCGTAACTGGCGGGAACTTGATTTCATGGGTGTTTTGCCGGGGGCTGCTGCGTCCGGAAGCCGTTCCGATCAGCYACACTCCGCCAAGTATGAGCGCGCTTCCAATCAACTGAAGCACGGTGATCTGTTCCCGGAAATAAAGCCAGCTCGACAGGAGGACCAGCACGTAACTTAGAGCAGAAAGCGGAAACGCCTTGCTCAGATCAAGCTCCGACAGCACCTGCATCCAGATCAGGAAACAAACGATTTCAACTGCAATGGCCGCAAGGAACCAGGGCGATGCGAGCGATCCGGACAACCAGCCGCTGGCATGACCACTCACTGCATCGGCAGCAAGCTTGATGAAAATCTGAAACAACGTGTTCAGCACCGGAATGGCGAACCAGGAAAGACGCTGGCCGTTCATGAAGCGGCTCCCTGAGGCTCGTCCACGCCAAACATCGGCGATACCAGCCTCAGCAACCATTGGATGCCCCTGTTCCGATGCTTGAAATACATTGTGTTTGCAGTGAGTCTGCTGCCCAGCCGCAGTTTGTTTTCGTAGTAGGCCTGGCCGCTCTGATAGCGGGCAACGTGGTGCTCGATGCAATAACGCAGATTGGCGAACCAGCTTAGATAATAAAGGTCGTAGGCACGCCCTTCCTCTCCGTCCATGCAGAAGAACTTGTCGATCAGCGTGCTTTCGTTGTGAACGAGAATGTTAGCCGCCAGCAACTTGTCTTCTGCAAAATACAAGGTGCAGAATGACTTCCCGGACATACGGTCGAGAATGCCGGCAAAATATCCGGCGGTGAGAGCTTCGAACTGCCATTCACTCCGGTTTCGTGTCGCATTATAAAGAGCCAAGACGCGCGGCATGACGTCTGCCAGTTCGGTTCGTGTCTCGATCCTGATGCGATCAAACGATTTCAGTTTCCGGCGCATGTCCTTGCGGGTTCCAGAGGACAAGCGGCTCAGATAGCTTTCGATGGAGTGAAAATCGATATCAAGACAAGCTGTCGGAAGCCCGGGAATGGAAGCGAAACCTGATTGCGCGAATACCGGCGCAAACGCCGACGCACAAGGTTCAGGAATATCCTTTACGCCTCGCAGGGAACAACCTTCATCGTCCGCGTGCTTCTCGAACCCGGCAATAAGTCTTGCCAACAAATCAGGCTGGCGTTCCGGAGGAACGTTGGCACAAAAGCCTGGCTTGCCAGTTTCCGTACAGGGCGAGCCAAGACACGCGAGCTTCAACGTGAGGATACCGGGAAGGAAGCCTCGCATCCGACGAATGAAGCGGCGCAGAGGTCCTGGTTCTAACGTCGTCTCAAGCTGGTAACTGGTAATGAATGCGGGCATGGCGGCGACTACTGTCCCGTTCTCAATTACCGTTACATAGCGCCAGGCGAAACCTTCGATCCCGGCCTCTTCGATTGCGAGAAGGCAATCGAAATCTTCGACCTCATCTTCGAAACAGGCATTCCACGCTTGCTTGCCGACTTCCCGGATGGAGTTCACAACGCGCGTTCGTATGAGCGGATTATCTTTCTCCGGTAACCTTGTTCCGCGGAGCGTCGATTCAGAGACGGTCTGAAACATGGCTCACTCCAAAATAATCGGCAGTAAGATCCGCGACCTGCCTGTGCTGCCGATCGAGATGGATCATGTGATAGCTGTCATTGATCCAGCGAAGCTCGTTCGGGGCCCCGATATGGTCACTGATATAGCGGGCATGGGCAGGGCTGCTGAGATCATCCTCCCTTGAATGCAGGATGAGGGTTGGCGTCAACATATGCGGCAGCTCGTGCTTGAGCGCTCTTCCGAGGCGATACATCTCGACCAGGCCTTTGCCGGGGAATTTCTCGATTACGCCCTCTTTCGACATATTTTCCATCATCCGGCGCATACGCTGGTCTTTGACGCCGAGCGCCGAAGTCTCGTTGAAATTCAGGCGATCCAAGAATGGGACATGTGCCAACCAGGTGATGTTGCGCGACAGCAGCGGGTAATAGAACGGCACATTCCAGCCGTCATAGAGGAAGCACGGAGAGTAAATCGCCACGGCCTTGAGCATTCCGGGCTGCTCGTGGGCAGCCAGAAGCGCCAGCTTGCCACCGACGCAAATGCCGGCAGCAAATATCTCGTCCGTATAGGCGGTCAACTGCTCCACCGCCTGCTCGACACTCCCCAGCCAATCCTGCCAACGTGTGCCGCGCAACCTACGGACATCGCCACCATGACCGGCGAGAAGCGGTGCATAGACGGTATAGCCCCGACGATTCAGTTGTCGCGCCACAAGCCGCATTTCCGTAGGTGCACCAGTCAGACCATGCACAAGAAGGACGCCTTTACCGTTGGTGCCCTCCATGAAATATCCAAAAGGGTCAGCGATCTGCATTCGATATTTCCAGCTCGCGGTTTTCCTTGGCCATGAATCCCAGTGCGTGGCACGTGCTGATGACGTGGACGCCAGCTTCTTCTTGCTGGTCCGCGATCTGTTCGTGGRAGGAGCGGAGTTTTGTCCAATGTGTGCGCGGACGATAATGATGCTCGGCGTGGTAACCGTTGCCGAACCACAGCCAGTTGTAGAAACGATTGTGACTGCTGACGCCCCACGCTATCGGTTCTTCCGGATCGCCGTGAAGATGCTCGTAATAGCCGTTGAGCGACGACAGGCAATTGCCAAAATAGTAGAATGGCACGTAGAACAGGACAGCCCGCCAGTCATAGATCAAAGCCAGACCGACCACACCAAAGAAAGCGTAAAGCTCGAAGCGGCCCCATTTCGCGTCGAACGGCCGAGTGCGGGCAACGCCTCTGTGAATGTCGCCGATATCGTCGCGAAAAAAGCTGAGGAACGTGTAGCTCCAAACGCTCTCCGGTTCGCCGTTTTTGCCGTGTCTGTAAATCGACAACCAATCGATTGTTTCACCCTTTTCATTCGGCTTGTCGCTGTTGCCGGAATGATGGCGCATATGGATCCAGTGATAGTAGGTCTGCGAAAAGCCGATCGTGATGGATTCCAGCAGACTGAAGGCATAATTCAGCGGGCGCGCGGTAAAATACGGTGTGTGAATGAAATTGTGGGAGATGCTGTTGATATTCCACGAGATCGAGACAGCGTAAACGCACCCCAGAACTAAGGACAACCACAGCGGGCGGCTATGAAATCCGGCGATGAGGTAAATATTGAAGAATAGGTGAGCGATTGCCGCGATAACGGGAGCGGCATCCCATTTGGTATGTTTGAAGAGTTTCATAGTCCTGTTGCTCCAACGCACGTCACGCCGGCCGTGATGAGAAGAACTCCAGCTGCGTGACGCAGATTGACGTGTTCCTTGAAAAAGCAGGCTCCCGCGACAACGATGACGACATAGCTCAGCGCCATCATTGGAAAGGCGATGGACAGCGGCACGTGTTCGAGCACCATCATCCATGCGAACAGCTCCACTGCCCAAAAGACAATACCCACCCAGGTGGCGGGTTTCACCAGTGCCTGACGAAGCGTCGAAGCGTGCGCGGCCTGTTTGAAACAGACCTCACGCGCCATTTCCGCAACAATGCAAAAACTGATCAGCGCCACCATTGGCAGGGTCAGGGTGCCGCTCATGACATGGCCTGCGAAAGAATTTCGAGAAGGGCGTGATTGCCTGCGGAGTTGATGTTGGTCGCAAGACGCGCATCCGAGGGCCGCCGGGGCTGATCCAGCAGAATCTCGCCGTGCTTCATCAGCATCGTCCATAACCCGCCGCCATAAGCGGGAAATGAGTAGTCGCCGGTGACATCTGCACCGACAATGCGGTGGCGGCAGCCGATCTCACTTATCAAAGTCAGAAGATATGGCAGCCTCATGCTGCCTTGATCCCAGTTCGTGACCGCATCAGCGCGAGCCAGCACATCCTTGTCGATCGTCAGATAGACGGCTTCGGTCTCAATCCGTGACAAGAGGCGATCAACGAAATTTTGCTCACCAATAGCGGCAATCGTGTTCCAGCTGAGCGAGCCGGAATCCTGCTGGTAGCTCGACCCCGACCCATATTCCTTTTTGACCCTGCTCGGTGGATGATCGTAGGGATAGAGCTCAAGCTTGCCTTTTTTGAGCAGCGAAAGATTTGCTCCCTTCCGTTCAGGCTTCTTCAGGTCATCGCTGCATACGCCGACAGTGATGACCTTGCGAACCTGGGAATGTTCCAATGCCCTGTTGACCCATGAGCCGCAATGGATGCCATCCTTGAAATGAACCCAATCGGGATGGTTGTCGAAATGGATTACCGTGGCCGGCTTTCCATCCTTTTCGAGGGCAACGTCGAGCAGCAGCGCAGTGACGTGATGAAAATCACCCGACCCCATGAAACACAGATGCGCATCCTTTCTCCGCAGCATCCTGCGCGCGAGTTTGGTCCGAACGGCATGCAAATCAGGGTTTTTGCCCCAAAGCCTGATCGCCCGCCCTTCATTCTCAGCCTGTAACTCGTACGCGCCAGCGTTCAGGCAGGCGCGGATGAAGTCAGGCTGCAACTCAAGCGCATCATCGAGGTGGAGGAGCAGAAGTTGCATCGGCCTATCGCTTCGAAGCCCTGGTAAAAAGCTGATCCAGCAGCGTCAGGGCAAGATCTATCTCTTCGCGGCTGATCAGGAGGTTGGGGGCAAGGGTGATGACATTCTTGTGGTAACCGCCAACATCCAGCACGAGACCGTACATGTTAGTGCCGACGCTGAGATCACCCTTCATCCCCTCGTCGCAAAGCCAGTCCATCGTCGATTTGTCCGGCGTAAAACCGTCTTCGGCGCATATTTCGACGCGCAGGGCCAGGCCCAGGCCATCCACATCGCCGATGATCCGGTGGCGTTTCTGTAGCTCCTTCAGTCCATCGAGAAAGTAAGCGCCTTTCTCGATGATGACCGCACCGAAATCCTCTTCCTTGAGCATTTTCATGGTTTCCAGTGCTACGGCGGTTCCCATCGGGTTGCTGGCGAAGGTAGAATGCGTTGAACCTGGAGGGAAAATGCCTGGGTTGATTATTTCTTCCTTCGCCCAGACGCCCGAAAGCGGATTGAGACCATTCGTGATTGCCTTGCCGAAGACGAGGATGTCCGGGCTGACACCGAAATGTTCGATCGACCACATCTTGCCCGTCCGGTAGACGCCCATCTGGATTTCATCGACCACAAGCAGGATCCCATGCTGATCGAGCACCTCCTTCAGCTCCTTGAAGAAGTTCATGGGAGGAATGACATAGCCGCCAGTGCCCTGGATGGGTTCGACATAGAAGGCGGCAAACTCCGCCTTGCCTGCCTTAGGATCCCAGACGCCGTTATATTCGCTCTCGAACAGGCGGGCGAACTTCTGCACGCATTGGTGGCCGTATTCTTCTTTGCTCATGCCTTTCGGGCCACGGAAATGATAGGGAAATTCAATAAACTGCGCGCGCTCGCCGAAGTGCCCGTAACGACGACGGTAGCGATAGCTCGATGTGATCGCCGAGGCGCCAAGCGTGCGCCCATGATATCCACCCTCGAAG
>NZ_JBFUMG010000185.1:0-8264 GCF_054049495.1 Phyllobacterium sp. P5_D12
GTGTATAGGCCAGTATCGCCGCGACATCGAAGAGTTGAAAAAACAGATTGATCTGAAAACCGACACCGTTGGAGCGGCCGAGCAGCTCGACCACGAGCACAATTTTCCAGATCAGCGAAATGCCGGAACGCGACGCGGCGGCGATATAGGGCTGCAGCTGAGGTATCAGTATATGCCGCAAGCGATCGAGTACATTGAAGCGGTACACCTTCGCCATTTCCGCGTAGCGCGGATCGAGCGCCCTCGTTCCTTCGCGTATGGTGACGACCACATTGGGGATTTTGTTGAGCGCTACCGCGCCGATCGCTGCGGCTTCATTGAGCCCGAACCAGATATAGGCGAGGACGATGATGACCAGCGCCGGTATGTTGAGGAAGAGAATGACCCACGGATTGAAGAACTGGTCTGCGCGTCGATGACTGCCAAGCAGGACACCAATCACCGAGCCGATAAGCATCGCGAGGACGAAGGAGGCGGCGACGCGGCACAAGGTGATGCCGAGATTATAGGGCAGATCGCCGCTCGCCGTTTCGCTGATGAAGGTTTGCAGAACCAGTAAAGGCGCCGGGAAGGAGCGGCTGGGCCAGGTCGTCGCCCCGACATGCCATGCAACGACCAATGCGCCAAACGAAAGCAACACCATAAGCGCCGAGCTCCATTGCCGCTTTGAAGCGGCGGTGGAAACAAGCTTGCCCGTTTGCTGCTGTTCGCTCGATGCAAGAGCCAATTAGTCTGTCCTCCAGAAGGTGCCCGGTGCCAAGGTTTTTCCGGGGCCGACAAGCCGTTCGCCGCCAAGATCGGCAAGGATAGCATAGAGCTTCGTCGCGTCGGCTTGTTCGTCCTCGATTGGCCGGTCGGGAACACCTTCGCGATACCGGTCACGCAGCACATCCAGTTCATGGCCTTCGGCTTTCACCACGGGCGCCAAACGTTGCCATTCCGCATCGGAACTGCCGAGCAGAGCCTTCGCATCTCGACTTGCCTTGACGAAACCCGCAATTGCATCCGGATGGGCGTCGGCCCATTTGTCGTGAAAGATGTAACCGACGGCCGAAACGTCACCTGTAGCGCCGAGAGCCTTTGCGGCATCGCTGGTACTGACCAGGCGGTGAAACCCGTTGGCTTCAAGCCTTGCGCAAAAATTCCAGAAGTTCAGCACAGCATCCAGTTCGCCTTGCTGCGCCTTTTCGGCAAGCAGCGGCGGCGTGCCGTAGACAATTTCGCTTTGCGCCGGCAGATCGAGTGAGAACTGGTGCTTGGCATAGCCCTGTATAAGCAGCCAGCTCTTGTCCAGCGGCCCGCCTGCCACGCCGATCTTCTTGCCCTTGAGATCCGCCAGACTTCTGATCGGGGAGCCATCGGGAACCATCAAGGCGCYGACTGAACTGGAATAGGGCACGAAGGTCAGGTCTTCGCCCGACGCGCGCTGCCGCGACACCCAGAGCCAGTCCGTGACAATGATATCAACATCCCCTGCCATCATGGCGACATTGGTTGCATCTTCACTGGCGAAGAAGCGGACATCGACATTCACGCCATATTTTTCGTCGAGCTTGTGCTGCTTGATCGTGTCCAGCTCCCAATTGACAGTCCCGAATTTCAGGACGCCAACACGAACGGTCTCAGCAGCCGGGCTTGCCTGCGCRCCAAAACCAAGGGCGAGCGCCAACAAAATACAGAAGCGGAAAAGGCGTTGGTGTAGTCCTGCCACGATGTCCTCCCAGACGGATCGCCATGAGTTTACGACCTAGAGCTCCAGATCCTTTGACGGATAATCGCATTTCCACCGAACGACCTTGAGCTTTGGATGTTCCCCGGACCATTTTGCAATTTCTGTCGGCGCGAGGAACATGCAATTGTTCAGGCCGCCCCTGTTTTCAAAATGCAGGCGCTCCTCCCGACAACTCGTCGGGTTGGATATGAGACAGATGGTCAAAACGAGATCAACAACATCCATACAGGCACCTCCCAATCCTCTGATACGTCCCACCTTCATAGCGCCGAAATCTCAGGAGTCCTGACAGGCTGGAAGGTCGTAGTGCGAATTTCTCAAGGTGCCCGATGAGAAATATTCGCCACAAATTACGGGCGTCATCTCTTGGCGTCAATTGCAACCGGCCGAGAAAACACGATCGTGAAGCTGCGGCGTTATATCCTTTCCAAACAATTGACTTATCAAGCGCTCAAGGTACCTTCTGGAAGTGTTCTAAAAATTGGGGGCGCCAATGCATGGAAAATTGGCGCCGGTCTTCGTCCAGGGCACCCTTGGCGAAAATGAGGAGATGCCATGCGTTATTCTACCGTTCTGATTGGACTATCAGTTGCGATTCTGTCTGTTGCGGGAGCCCGGGCCCAAGACGCCGGCGACGCGACGGCAGGAGCGACAGTTTTCAAGAAATGTGCAGTCTGTCACGTGGCCGATACCGACAAGAACAAGGTCGGACCATCGTTGAACAAATTGATGGGCAGAACCGCGGGAACTCATCCGGGCTTCAGCTATTCACCTGCCATGAAGGMGGCGGGCGCGGCCGGACTTGTCTGGGACACAGCCAGCCTTCGTGATTATCTGCACGATCCGAAGGCCAAGGTCAAAGGCACGAAAATGGCCTTTCCCGGTTTGAAGGACGACAAGGAAATCACTGATCTTGAAGCCTATCTGAATCAATACAAATAGCCGGATCGCCGCCGGTCGATCTGGCCGGCGGCACCTTGCTTTTATCAGGCAATCTCACGCCATTTGATCGAACAACCGACCGACGCGATCTGCTCGCGCGGCCCCTGCCCCGTATTGGCGATTTGCTTCATTGCCTCGAACAGGTCGCGGCGGATCTCTGGCGCCGCCGCTTCCTTGCGCGATGCATCGAGGCGTCCTCGATATTGTAACTCACCCGCACCATTGAAGCCGAAGAAATCGGGCGTGCACACGGCCTCGTATGTACGTGCCACCGTCTGGTTGGCATCATGCAGATAGGGAAACGGGAAACCGTTGTCGCGGGCAAAAACCTTCATGTTTTCAAACGAATCGGCAGGATAGGCAGTTGAGTCGTTGGCGTTGATGGCGACGAAGCCGATGCCAAGTTCCTTGAGATCCCGGGCGTCGCGGACGATGCGCTGGATAACCGCTTTCACATAGGGACAATGGTTGCAGATGAAAGCAACAACCAGCCCCTTGTCACCTGCCTGCGCCAGAATGGAATGCTGCCGGCCATCGGTACCGGTCAGGTTCGCATCAACAGCCTTCCAGCCAAAATCACAAAGGGGTGGTATCGCCGCCATTGTTCTTCTCCTCTGCTCAAGCCGCCGCGCGGTGCCTCGCATGATCGGCAGCATGACGGATTGCAGCGATATTGTCAGCATAGGCCGCCTTACCGTTTCCCTTGAAGACGGCAGAACCAGCAACGAGCACATTTGCCCCTGCCGCCGCAACCAGCGGCGCGGTTTCAGGCGTCACGCCGCCGTCGATTTCGATATGAATCGGGCGGTTGCCGATCATCGCCTTCACGCGCCGCACCTTGTCGACGACAGAAGGGATGAACGCCTGTCCGCCGAAACCCGGATTGACTGTCATCAAGAGCACGAGATCGAGCCGGTCAAGCACATATTCGATGACGCTTTCCGGAGTGGAAGGGTTGAGTGACACACCCGCCTTCTTGCCGAGACTGCGAATGGCCTGCAGCGAGCGATCAAGATGCGGGCCGGCTTCCGCATGCACCGTGATGAAATCGCAACCCGCCTCGGCAAAGGCGCCAAGATAGGCATCCGTCGGGGCGATCATCAGATGACAATCGAATATCGCCGACGTCCGGTTGCGGATGGATTTAATGATCTGCGGCCCGAACGTGATGTTGGGCACGAAATGCCCATCCATCACGTCGAGATGCACCCAGTCGGCACCCGCCGCCATGACGTCTTCGACTTCCTGGCCGAGCCGGGAAAAATCCGCCGAAAGCACGGACGGCGCAATGAGTACGTTCCTGTTCATGGCGTTTACTCCTCCTTGGTTGACGCGGAAAACACGCGACTGACCCTGATATCGTCCGCGGTAATCGTTGACAACGCCGCCGCATCGGTCGGCCCGTTGGATGCTTCGAACAACCGGTTGGCGTGGCGCAGCCTCGCCCTGTCCAGCGCATTGCGAATGGAGCGGGCGTTGGCAAAGTGCGGCTGCTGGCGGCGCCGTTCGATATAGTCGGCCATGATGGCGCGGCCTTCCGCATCGAACGTATAGTTCTGCTTCGACAACATCGTCTCGGAAATACTCAACAACTCGTCGGAGCTATAATCCGGAAAATCGATGTGATGGGCGATGCGCGAACGGAAGCCCGGATTGCTCTCGAAGAATTTGTCCATGCGATCGGCATAGCCCGCGAGAATCACTACGAGGTCGTCGCGCTGGTTTTCCATCACCTGCAACAATATCTCGATCGCTTCCTGACCATAGTCGCGCTCGTTCTCCTGGCGGTGCAGATAATAAGCCTCGTCAATGAACAGCACGCCGCCCATGGCTTTCTTCAGGATCTCCTTGGTCTTAGGCGCCGTATGCCCGATATATTGCCCGACCAGATCATCACGAGTGACCGAGACGAGATGGCCCTTGCGGATATAACCGAGGCGATGCAACAGGTCCGCCATACGCATCGCCACCGTGGTTTTACCGGTGCCGGGATTGCCGCTGAAACTCATGTGCAGCGTCGGCGTTTCATGCGCGAGACCCATGCGCCGACGTGCCCGCTCGACCAGCAGCAATGCTGCAGTCTCCTTGATCCGCTGCTTGACCGGCTTCAGGCCGATCAAGTCGCGGTCGAGTTCGTCCAGCACCTCCTTGACGCCGGATTCGACATATTCGGCGCGCAGGTCGATGGCAGACGGAACCTCCACAGGAGGCCCCTCGAGTTGCGTGATGCTGGCATCAGCCATAGCGCTGCCCCGCTGGCTTGTCCGTTGCGTAGGACCTCGTCGTATAGCGAACCACGCGGCCCTCGCCTTCCTGGCGGGCAAGGTGGAACCCGGGCTCTTCCGGCGGGCGGTTGACGAGGAAGGACAGCTTGACCGATTCCCAGCCATGGGTGTTATCGAAGGCGACAAGGCGAATGTAGTAATCGCCATAGACCTTGCGGCATTCCTTCAGCTCCATCATGAGGGCGGCCGCATCCGGGTTGTCGAACATCGGATGTCCCCACATGTCCCAATAGGTGTTGCGCGGGTGCGGGTCATCGGTGAATTCGAGGCTGACCGCCCAGCCATTGTCGATGCAGTACTGCACCTGCTTGGCGATCTGCTCGTCGGTCAGGTCAGGCAGGAACGAGAATGCCCCTTGAGTGATACGCATGTCGTTTCTCCTATTCTGCTGCTGTTGCCGTCGGAACGAAGTMCGGCGAGTCGGTTGAGGTGTAGTTGAAGGAGACGTCCTTCCAGACTTCGAGCGCCTGCTGCAGAGGCTGGCAGGTGCGCGCTGCAATACGCAGGATCTCCGGTCCTTCGTTGACGATGTCGCGGCCTTCGTTACGCGCAAGCACCATGCATTCGAGTGCAACGCGGTTGGCCGTAGCACCGGCTGCAATGCCGAGCGGGTGACCGATGGTGCCGCCGCCGAACTGCAGAACAACGTCCTCGCCCAGAAGGTCGAGCAGCTGGTGCATCTGACCGGCGTGGATACCGCCCGAAGCCACCGGCATCATCTTGTTGAGCGAAGCCCAATGCTGATCGAAGAACACGCCGTTCTCGAGCCGCATCGGGTTGAAGTCCTCGCGGCAGATGTCGTAGTAGCCGCGCGTGGTGGCGGGGTCACCTTCCAGCTTGCCGACGACGGTACCCGCATGGATATGATCCACACCGGCAAGCCGCATCCACTTGGCGATGACGCGGAACGACACGCCATGCGACTTCTGCCGGGTGTAGGTCGAGTGACCAGCGCGATGCAGATGCAGGATCATGTCGTTGCGCCGCGCCCACTTGGCCATGGACTGGATCGCCGTGTAACCGATGACCAGATCGATCATGACGATGTTCGACCCGAGCTCCTTGGCGAAATCGGCACGCTCATACATGTCTTCCATGGTGGCAGCTGTAACGTTGAGGTAGCTGCCCTTGATCTCGCCGGTTGCGGCCTGCGCCTTGTTGACGGCCTCCATGCAGTAGAGGAAGCGTTCCCGCCAGTGCATGAAGGGCTGCGAGTTGATGTTCTCGTCGTCCTTGGTGAAATCCAGACCGCCCTTCAGCGCCTCGTAGACCACGCGGCCATAATTGCGGCCAGACAGACCGAGCTTGGGCTTCACCGTCGCACCCAGCAACGGACGCCCGAACTTGTCGAGGCGTTCGCGCTCGACCACGATACCCGTTGGCGGACCCTGGAAGGTCTTCACATAGGCTACCGGCAGGCGCATGTCCTCAAGCCGCAAAGCCTTCAAAGGCTTGAAGCCAAAGACGTTGCCAATGATCGATGCCGTCAGGTTCGAGATGGAGCCCGGCTCGAACAGGTCGAGATCATAGGCGATGTAGGCGAAGTACTGGCCTTCACCGTTCGGAACCGGATCGACGCGGTACGCCTTGGCACGGTACTTCTCCGTTGCGGTCAGCCGGTCCGTCCACACGACGGTCCAGGTGGCCGTCGAAGATTCACCGGCAACGGCAGCCGCCGCTTCGATCGGATCGACGCCATCCTGCGGCGTGATGCGAAACAGCGCGATGATGTCGGTGTCCTTTGGTTCGTAGTCGGGCTCCCAGTAGCCCATCTTCTTGTATTCCATGACACCGGACCTGTAGCGGTCCTTTCCTGTGACCGTTTCTGACTTGTTCGACATGATGAGGTCCTTTCCTTGGTAATTTTGATTTCAAGCAGCCTTGGCTGCAGCGATTTGCGGATCGAGTTTGCCGGCGGCGTAGCGTTTGGCCATTTCATCGAGCCCGATGACCTTGATCCGCGATGCGTTGCCCGCCGTGCCGAACCGCTCGAAGCGGTCACGGCAAAGATCGCGCATGGCATCCATGGCCGGTTTGAGGAATTTGCGTGGATCGAACTCCGCGGGGTTTTCCGTCGCGATCCGGCGAAACTGGCCGCTCATGGCCATGCGGCAGTCCGTATCGATATTGACCTTGCGCACACCGTGGCGGATACCGCGCTCGATCTCCTCGACCGGAACCCCATAGGTTTGCGGCATCTCGCCGCCGAAGCGGTTGATAATGTCCTGCAGGGGCTGTGGCACCGACGACGAGCCATGCATCACGAGATGCGTATTCGGCAGCTTGCGGTGGATTTCCTCGATGACGCCCATCGCCAGGATGTCGCCATCGGGCGCGCGGGTGAACTTGTAGGCGCCATGCGACGTGCCGCACGCGATGGCCAGCGCATCGACCTTTGTGCGCAGCACGAAATCCACTGCCTGATCCGGATCGGTCAAGAGCTGGTCATGACTGAGCACGCCGCTCGCACCATGACCGTCTTCAGCCTCGGCTTCACCGCTTTCGAGCGAACCAAGTACACCGAGTTCACCTTCGACCGAAACGCCGACCCAATGGGCGATCGTGGTGACCCGCTTCGTGATCTGGACATTATACTCGTATGAGGCTGGCGTTGCCGCATCGGCTTCGAGCGAGCCGTCCATCATGACCGAAGTGAATCCATGCCTGACCGCGGTCAGGCAAGTCGCCTCGTCATTGCCGTGATCCTGATGCATGCAGATCGGAATGGATGGATAGATATCCGCCAACGCATCGATCATCCGCGCCAGCATCAAATCCTTGGCATAGGAGCGTGCACCACGCGACGCCTGCAGAATAACCGGCGCATCGCAGGCTGCCGCAGCTTCCATCACGGCAAGCCCCTGCTCCATATTGTTGATGTTGAAGGCGGGAACGCCATAACCATACTCGGCAGCATGATCGAGCAATTGTCGCAAGGTAATCCGGGCCATGATCAATACTCCTTTCAGTTCAGTTGATGAGCTTGCGCGCCGTGGCGACAATGTTTTCAGGCGTGATATTGAAGTGACGGTAGAGATCCGGCGCCGGGGCGCTGGCGCCAAAGCCCTGCATGCCGATGAAGGCACCCTTTTCACCGATCCAGCGATCCCAGCCGAGKCGGGACGCCGCTTCGATGCCGATACGGGGCGCCGCAGCCAGAACCGAACGGCGATAGGCCGGGGTTTGCGCTTCGAACAACTCCCAGGACGGCATCGAGACAACGGCTGCCGGGATCTTGTACTGACCGCGCAGCATGTCGGCGGCAGTACAGGCGATTTCGACTTCCGAGCCAGTCGCCATCAGCG
>NZ_JBFUMG010000186.1:0-8224 GCF_054049495.1 Phyllobacterium sp. P5_D12
CGCGAAAGGGTGGTCGTCGGCGGGGATTCGCTCGTTGGCTATACTTTCGCGCCAGTGAGCGAGCCAATCAGCAGTCTCGACATTTTGCTGAATGACGGATTTTGCGAGAATCTGGTGGAGCGGCGGCCGGTGATGGACCGCTGGACGCTTTATCACACGCGCGGACCAGACGAGCGGCATCTGTGCCAGCTTGACTATATTCTCGCTTCACCGGCACTCGCGCAGAGCAATGCCACTGCCGTACCCGATATTATCCGCCGTGGTCAGCCTTACCGGACGATCTTCCCGCCCGATCAGAAGGTGGAGCTTTTTCCACGTATCGGCTGGGATCGCCCGAAGGCCAGCGACCATTGCCCGGTTTCCGTAACTTTGAGTATGGTTTGAGTAATGCACGAAATTCCAGAGAAGACCGTCATTCCGCTCAATGAAGCGGTGATCCGCATCGACAGCGCACCACTTGAATATGGAATTTCAAATGAGGCGGCAATTGCTGCTGGATGGGTGAGAGCGACGGCAGCCAATCCGGCCATCTTCGATGGGCCATTTTTCATGGCTGAAGAGGCGGGAGTGGCGGACGATGCGTTTCGGGCGCGATATCATCGCACGCGATTTGCCACGATGATGCACTGGAAGGCCGATGCAAGAAACGTGAAGCCTTGGCATATTTTCGCCGTCGGTGTGATCGTTTCAGAGGATAACAAGCTGATCGCCGGGCGTATGGCCGCTTCGACATCGGCAGCCGGCCGCATCTATTTTCCGGCGGGTTCGTTCGACGAAGAGGATGTGGCGGGCGACTTCATCGATATTGACGGCAACATGCACCGGGAAGTCGAAGAGGAAACCGGCGTCAGGCTCTCAGGGGCCGGAAGGCGTGACGATCAGCTATATCTTGTCACTGCCAGCCGCAGCATCGCTTTGTTCCGGCGTCACTATTTCGATGCCAGTGGAGAAGAGCTGCTGAAGCATATTCGCGGCCACATTGCTGCTGAAGAGGATTCCGAGCTCGACGACATCACCGCGATTTCCGCTGCAGGAGAAATGGGCGAGGCGACGCCCTGGACGTTTCGCACATTTGCCGACTGRCACTTTCGCCAGGGCTGAATGTCACCGTCACAAGGTTTGACTTGTACGGAGGCTGCCTTACTCTATTTTTTCCGGACGCTAATAGGGAGAGAGCAAATGGCCGGTCGCCGCTACGAGGTCTATGATGTCTTCACCGACAAGGTGCTGGCGGGCAATCCGCTGGCGATCGTGCACGATGCCGACGGCCTCGACGATACTGCCATGCAGCGGATCGCGCGCGAGTTCAATCTTTCCGAAACTGTTTTCGTGCTGCCTGCAAAGAACCCCGCGCATACGGCGTGGGCACGTATTTTTACGCCCGATTATGAAATGCCGTTTGCAGGACACCCGACAGTCGGGACCGCAGTCGCCCTGGCTCAGAATCGATTTGGCGAAGTCAGGGGTACCCAGGATGCACTTATCATCCTGGAGGAGCAGGTGGGACCTGTCCGCTGCGGTGTCAAACTAAGTGAAAACGGCGCGTTTGCCGAGTTTGATCTGCCGAAGCTGCCGCAGGAGGTTCCTTACAAATATGACAAGATCGCCATCGCCAATGCGTTGCGGCTCGAGCCAAAGGAAATCGGCTTCGAGAATCATGTTCCGAGCATCTGGGATGCGGGCGTACCTTTCATGCTGGTGCCGGTGCACGGACTCGAGGCGGCGGGGCGCATCGTTATCAACCAGATCGCGATGAAGGACGTGGCGCCGACGATCGGTCATCGCCAGCTGCCGGTCTATGCCTATTGCCGCGAAACGATGCTGCATGACAGCCATTTTCACTCGCGCATGTTCGTGAGCGATGAGGGCACCTATGAAGATCCGGCCACGGGTTCTGCAACGGCGGCGTTTGCCGGTGCAATTCATGCCTTCGACGAACCGCTGGATGGCGTCCTGCGCCTGTCGATCGAACAGGGATATGAAATGGGAAGGCCATCGCGCCTGCAGCTCGAGCTGGATATCGTCGACCAGAAGCTGACCGGAGGGCGCATTGGAGGTTCGGCAATCAGGGTCGCGGAAGGCCGGCTGTTTGTATAATCCTCAACCGGACGTTGTTCCGGTGCAAAGCCGTCATAAAGTTTTCAAGAAGGGCTGGACAGGCAAGATTTGCCCCGTTATAGAGCCCTCACTTGTCGCCGCCAAACGGCTGACGGGCACATAGCTCAGTTGGTAGAGCAGCTGACTCTTAATCAGCGGGTCGTAGGTTCGATCCCTACTGTGCCCACCATTTAAAACCAGCATCTTAGACGATTTTGTTAAAGATGCTGGTTTTCCTCCTCCGCCTTGTCGTTCAACCTCTCGGCATCAGCGACTCCACGATTTGGTCCACTGTGAAGCTCGCCGGCTTAGCGCGGGGCGGGAACTCCTTGAAGCTTTCAAGCCATTCGGCAACGACTGCCTGTGCGGCATATTGTAGGGGGACGTGTTCGGCGAACCACTGCGCATAATAAAAATTGCTCTCTTCGCCTCGTTCAAAGGGATCGGACCGAAGATCGAAGAGTTTGGGAATGCGCATCTTTGACAATGGTTCGCGCCAGACATCGAGCCCTGTGCTTCGCTGCTCGCTAAACACCACTTTGTACTGGTTGATCCGCAGTGCCATGAGCTCACCGTCGTCGCTCCAATAGAGGAAGCCCTTTCGCGGAGATTCCTTCTCTTTCCCGGCCAGGAAGGGCTGAAGGTTGAAGCCGTCGAGATGAACCTTGAAAGTCTTGGTGCCGATTTTGTATCCCTTCTTCACTTTTGCGACGAGATCGGGCTCACCCGCGGCAGCGGCAAAAGTCGGTATGAAATCCTGTAGCGAGCAAATGTCATTGATGACACGGCCAGGCTTGATGACTCCTGGCCAGCGCATAACGCAGGGAACCCGCCAGCCACCCTCCCAATTGGTGTCTTTCTCACCCCGGAAGGGTGTTGCACCACCGTCCGGCCACGACAGGACCTCGGCGCCATTGTCCGTTGTGAAGACGACGATGGTATTGTCAGCGACACCAAGCTTCTCGAGTTTGTCCAGCAGCTGGCCGACGTAGCCGTCCAGTTCCACCATACCGTCCGGATAAAGGCCATGTCCCGTCTTGCCGACCGACGAGGGCTTGAGATGCGTGAAGACGTGCATGCGCGTGGTGTTCATGTAGCAGAACCACGGTCCACCTTCCTTGGTCTTGCGCTCCATGAAATTGAGGGCCGCCCCCATAAACTCCTCGTCCACTGTTTCCATACGCTTGCGCGTAAGCGGACCAGTGTTCTCAATCAGCTGTTTGCCGACCTTGCCGTATTTTGGATCGACGGTCTTGTCGTCTTTGTCGGACGCCTTGCACTTGAGGACACCGCGCGGGCCGAACTTCTCGCGAAACTTTGGGTCCTTCGGGTAGTCCGTATATTCAGGCTCTTCCTCGGCGTTGAGGTGGTAGAGGTTGCCGAAGAACTCATCGAAACCATGCACTGTAGGCAAATGCTCGTTGCGATCGCCAAGATGGTTTTTACCGAACTGGCCGGTGGCATAGCCGAGATTTTTCAGGAATTGGGCAATCGACGGATCCTCGGCACTGAGACCCAGCGTCGCTCCAGGCATACCAACTTTCGTCAGTCCCGTTCGGATCGGTGCTTGTCCAGTGACGAAGGCAGCCCGTCCAGCAGTGCAACTCTGCTGGCCGTAKAAATCCGTGAACATGGCACCTTCGCGAGCGATACGATCGATGTTAGGTGTCCGATACCCCATGATACCGTGGTTGTAGCAGCTGACATTGAACCAGCCGATATCATCGGCCATTATGAAAAGAATATTGGGCTTGTTGGGTTTTGGTGTGTTGGCCATCGCTATTCTCCCGGTTACGGGCGAGATATTAGCTACGGCGGTGATGCCAAGAAGTACGTAACAGTTACAGATGCGATGCCACCTCAGCTCACCAAATCCACGAGGACATCATAAGCGGCATCGATATCGGCTTGAATGGCTATTTTGACCGCCTCGCCATCGTGAGCGCATAGCGCGGTGAACATCGACTGATGGTGCTCGTTGGCTTTGGTGTAATTGCCGGAATCATGCAGCATGTTGAAGTACGGGCTGACCTGCAGCCAAAGATTCTCGATGATATTGAGAATGCTTTCCGACCCGGCCGCCCGGTAAATCGAGAAGTGAAACGCGTAGTTCGCCCGCAGGTATGATTTGATATCGCCGGAGGCGTTGGCTTTTTCCAGTGCTTTCAACAACGAGCGGAGTGTCGCGAGCTCACTGTCTTCGATGCGCTCGGCAGCCCATTTGCCGGCAAGCGCCTCGATCTCGATGCGAACATTGCGCAGGTCGGTGAGCTTGGCCCGGCTCAACCGCGGTATGCCGATGGAACGCCCGGAAACCACGGTCAGCGCATTGGCCGCCGTCAGCCGTCGCAGAGCTTCCCGTACAGGCATGGCGCTGACGCCGAAGGCATCGGCAAGGCTTTGTACAGGAACCATTTCGCCCGGAACGATGCCGCCTTCGAGTATCAGGCTGGCAATCTGGCGATAGACGCGGTCCTGCAGCGTCTCCTTGGAAAGCGGGAGAATCTCAACACCTGGTCTCCTGTAGCCGGCTTCAGCCATTCATCACCTTTTTCGCGGCGGGTGCCCTTTTACGTGGAATGCAGTGTCCACCACAGCGCGTCAAGCGTTTCTCCTTATCTAACAAATCTTACGCACGATCAATGGTATTTCATCATTGATCTTTGATCAAATGGTGCTACGGTTGGTTACAGGAACGACGAGAGGGAAGAGGAGCCCGCTCGGAGATGTTTTCCTGTGTCAGGGAGGAATTATAATGGGAATTGGATCAATCATCCGGCGCGCAGCCGCTTGTGCCTGTCTTGTGTCGGGCATGGCCATGATCGGCCACGCGGAGGCTGCGGAAAAACACAAGATTTTTCTGAGCATGAGCTTTATCGGCAATGACTGGCAGGCCGAGGCCGCCAACATGGTCAAGGCCATGGCTGCCCACAAGGACTATGCTGACAAGGTGGATCTGCAAGTCCAGGTTGCCGGTCCCAATGCGCAGCGGCAGATTCAACAGATCAACGCAATGGTACAGGCTGGCGCCGAAGCCATCGTCATTTTCCCGATTTCACCGACCGCGCTCAACCAGGTTGTGAAGAACGCGTGCGATAAGGGCGTCAAGGTATTCGCCTATGATGGCGAGATCACCGAGCCCTGCGCTTATAACATAGCGATCGATCAGGAAGAGGCCGGCCGCGTCACAGCGGAATGGCTGGTCAAGAAGCTCAATGGCAAGGGCAATATCATTGCGATTACCGGCGTGCCTGGAACGTCCGTCGATAATCTTCGTACCAAGGCGGCCAAGGAAGTCTTCGCCAAACATCCCGATATCAAGATCGTCGGTGAAGCGGTTGGCATGTGGAGCCAGGCCGTCGCACGCACCGAACTCTCGAAGATCCTCGCAACCCGCAACTGGGACGACATCAACGGGCTTTGGATGCAGGTCGGCTGCTTTACCGCAAATTCGATGCAACTCGAAGCTGGCAAGAAGCCGGAGCAGCTTCTTCCTTGCGCAGGCGAGGGCTCGAATGGCGGCCGTATCCAGATGCTGCCGGCAGGAACCGAGGCAGAGGGTGCGACACCTCCCTATGCACCCATGGGTGCGCCGCGCATTTCCTATGCATCCCCGCCATATTCGGGCGCATTGGCGCTGAAGCTCGCCGTCGATGCGATCGAAGGCAAGGAAGTGCCGAAGAAGACTGTACTGCCGCTGCCTCTGGTCACCAACGAGACCATCAAGCTCTGCCAGGAAGGTACGTGGCAGGAAATGAAAGGCGGCTGCAATGCGTTCAAACCATCCATTGTGTCCAATCCGGGCTGGTTTGCGTCGATCTTCTCGGAAAAGACGCCCGAAATCGGTCTTAATGCAGCATTGGTCGGTCAACCCGAGAACTAAGCGTAGGCTTGCGCGGAGTGGCTACCGCTCCGCGCAACTTGGCTTATCCCGATGATTTGAGCAGGACCGGTGGGATGAATTCACCATTCGAACAATCCGCCATTGAAGTGACCGATATTCGCAAGGCGTTTGGCGCCACGGTTGCAGTCGATGGCGTATCCTTCCGCATCGAGCCTGGAAGTACCCATGCTTTGCTCGGCGAAAACGGTGCGGGCAAGTCGACAATTGTCAAATTGCTGTCGGGATTGCTTCGTCCCGACGAGGGACACATATCGGTCTTTGGCGAAAGAGCAGCGCTCAATGCCCCAAGGGCGGCGCATGCGCTCGGCGTCCAGACCGCGTTTCAGGAAATGACGCTTGTCAAGGATTTGACAGTGCTCGACAATATGCTGATGCCCTATGCGCCGATGGGGATTACCGGCATGATCCGGCGGTCTATGGCCCGTCAGGCCATAGCGCAACATTTGCAGGAGATCGAGTTTGCAGTCGATCTCGATGCGGAAGTCGGCACGCTCGACCTTGCCATTCAGCAAAAGACAGAAATTGCCCGTGCGCTTTATCGCAAGCCACGAATTCTTCTCCTGGACGAGCCGACATCGACGCTTGCGGGCAGCGACGTTGAATGGCTGGGCCGGATCATCGCCAAACTGAAGGCGCTAGGGACGACCATCGTCTTCATCACCCATCGCATGCGCGAGGTGCGCGCTTTCTGCGATACGCTGACGATCTTGCGCAACGGCCGCCACATAACCACCTGCGCTGTCGCCTCCATCACCGACGGCCAAGTCATCGAAAGCATTGTCGGGCGATCGATTGCCCAGACTTTCCCGGCGCGGCCCAAAAGCGATGCCGCATTTGGTGCTCCCGTGTTGGGTGTCCGCAACTTGCGGTCCGGCCACAAGTTGCGCGATGCGAGTTTCGATCTGCGGAAAGGCGAAATCCTCGGCGTTGCCGGACTGCAGGGCATGGGCCAGCTTGACCTTTTCCTGACTTGCTTTGGCATGACGCAGGTGACCCATGGCGATATCCTTGTCGATGGGCGCAGGGTTCGGTTTGGCTCGCCTGCAGATGCGCTTAAGCCTAATATTGCCATTGGGCTGGTGCCTGAAGACCGAAAGACGGAGGGCCTGTTCCTGAAGCTCAGCGGAACGCTCAATGCGTCCTTGCCGGTGATCGACAGGTTTTCACGATTTGGACTGATACAAAGTGATCTTGAACGCCAGGCCGTGCGTTCTGCCTTCGGCACTGTCGAGGTTGACCAGCGCGCGCTTTGGACCAGGGCAGGAGCTTTCTCTGGAGGCAACCAGCAGAAGATTGCAATCGCCAAATGGCTGGTTGCCCAAAGCCGTATCCTGCTGCTGTTCGATCCGACCCGCGGTATCGATGTCGGCACCAAGCACGAACTTTACGTCATGATGCGCAACTTCACCGACGCCGGAGGTTCGATCCTCTTGCATTCCACCGAGATTCCCGAGCTCGTGCATTTGTGCGACCGGGTTCTGGTCCTTTATGACGGGCAGATTGCGGCATCGCTGTCGCGCGATCAATTGACCGAAGCCTCGATCATGCGGCCAGCTCTTGGCCATGACAGCGCAGCGAAAGAGGCCGCCGAATGACGATGACGACCTCGACTGCCACGAGCCGTAACTGGACTTCCCTGTTCAGCATGCCGCCTGAGCGGCGCAGCGTACTCATCGCCATAGCCGTGTYTCTTGGCCTGCTTGGTTTGGTAGATTTTGTCAGCAGCGGCCCCCTCAGCTATTTCGACATTTCGTTCCTTTCGAGCGGCGGAGCAACGTCGGCGATTGCTGGAATCGGACAAACGATCGTCGTTCTTTCCGGCGGTTTCGATCTGTCGGCCGGGGCGGTGATTTCGCTGGTCAATGTGGTGTTGGCGCAAGGCATGGACCCGGCGGCGGCACAGACAAGCGTGGTGTATTGGACCTGTGTCGGAATCGGCGTTGGCATGCTGACCGGGGCTTTCAACGGCATTTTCATCGCATTCTTCCGGTTACAGCCCATCGTTGTGACGTTGTCGACCATGTTCATCATCCAGGGTCTGACGCTGCTGGTGATGGACAAGCCTGGTGGCTTCGTCGCACCTGACCTTGGGACCTTCTATCTTGGTGATGCAATACCCGGCTGGCTGCCCATGCCGCTGGTGGTGATCGGTGTTGTTCTACTCGCCTGGCTCTGGCTGAAGAATACGCGGTTCGGTACTGCGATCTATGCGGTCGGCAGCGA
>NZ_JBFUMG010000187.1:0-8223 GCF_054049495.1 Phyllobacterium sp. P5_D12
CGCGATCACCATTTTCGTCAGCATTTTCGGCGCGGTGCTTGGTCCGATCTTCGGCATCATGATTGCCGATTATTACCTGGTGAAGCGGCAGCAGGTCGTGCTCGAGGACCTCTATACCATGTCTCCGGAAGGGTCGCTCTATTTCGACGGCGGCTGGAACAGCAGGGCGCTGATTGCGCTGGCGATCTCCAGCCTATTCTCGATAGGCCTTTCGGTGCTGGGTGCAACGGGTATCATTCCGAACGGGGGTGACTGGGGATGGCTGCTCGGTGCTGTGGCGGGTGGTGCAGTGCACTATGCGTTGATGCGCAAGGTGCTTGGCGCGGTGCCGGTCGTGGCCAACGCCTGAGCGAAGGGTGAGGGGGCGAGCCACGGGTCTCGCCCGCCTTCGGCCCCCCAGGGGGAGATAGACGGCATGGTTGTGGTGCGAACTACTGGCTCTAAATCGCCGGTACTTTCATCTCGGCACCGATCGGCAGCTTCATCACCTTCATGTCCGGATTGGCTTCGGCGAGCTTCTTCCATTCGATACCATTGCCGTAGACCTCTTCGGCAATGTCCCAGAAATTGTCCCCGCGCTTGATCGTATAGGAATCAGGATGGTGGTTTGCTGCTGACGCGGCCGCTGTTTCAGCTGGCTTGGCGGCTTCTGGGGCCTTCGGAGCTTTGGCCGTTGCGGGTTCCGACGGTTTGGCTTCAGCCGAAGCGCCGGGTTGCAGAACAGTAATACGGCCGTCCGTGTATGGCTTGTATGGCGTGTTCTTCCCCAAATAATCGGCAAGGACGAGTTCGAGACCCGGACCGTAGTCATAGGCGTTGACGGCGTTTGTCGAGAAGATCTTGTAGCCGTCGCCGCCAGCACGCATGTAATTGTTGGAGACGACGCCATAGGTGGCCTCGACATCGATCGGCCGCCAGTTTTCACCCTGCTTCACCTGAACATCGGATATGCGGCTGCCCACCGGCTTTGACACGTCGAAGGCATATTTCAACCCTGCGACTTGCGGGAAACGCCCGGCGCCCTGATCGATCTGGCTCACGCCGTTTTCCAGAGCTGCGACGACATCGGAGCCTCGCAACTGAAACGTCGCGAGTGTGTTCTGGAATGGCAGTACCGTCAGCACTTCGCCCATCGTGACGTCGCCCGCTTCGATGGAAGCGCGCAAGCCGCCGCCATTGATGATGGCGATGGTGACGCCTTGTCCCTTGACGCGGTCCAGCATGGCATCGGCGACAGCGTCTCCCATGCTGCATTCCTTGAAGCGGCAAACCTCACGCGCTGCTTCGAGCACGCCGGTGGATTCGCCTACTTTGCGCGATTTCAGTTCTTCGAGGGGCTTGGCAAGTTCCTTGACGCGGGCAACGAAGGCCGGGTCCGGTGTGACGGAGGAATCGAGCAGGATCGGTGCGCCTTCGCTCTTGGTCACATTGCCATCATCGTCGAAGGTCACTTTGAGTTCGCCGAGATATTTCGAATAGGACTTCGCCTGGACGATAGGTACATCGCGGCCGGACGGATTCTTGACCAGTGTCGGATAGGGGCCAAGCGCTTCCGGATCGGTGTTCGATAGCAGCGTGTGACTGTGACCGCCAACGATCACATCGATGCCGTCTACCTTGGCGGCGAGTTCCTTGTCCCTGAGATAGCCGTAGTGGTTGACGGCTATGATCTTGTTGACGCCTTCGGCCTTCAGTGTCTCAACGAGCTTTTTCAACGTCTCGACTTCGGCGGCAAACTTGACGTCGGGGCCAGGGCTGGAGATTTCTGCTGTGTCGGTGGTGAGAGCGGAGATAATGCCGATTTTCTGGCCGCCGATTTCCTTGATGAGAAAGGGTTTGAATTTCCCGGCTATGGGCGAATTTGGCGCGGCTTCCGTGTTGCTGGAAATGACCGGGAATTTCACCTTGTCGAGGAACTTGGCCAAAGTGACTGGCGTATCGTCGAACTCGTGGTTGCCGAGTGCCATGGCATCGAAACCCATCTGATTCATGAACTCAGCGGTGTCGTCACCTTTATAGGTCGTATAGAACAGCGAACCCTGGAACTCGTCACCTGCATCGAGGACGATGACATTGCCGCCATCCTTGGACAGAGCCGCGCGACGTTCATCGATCTTGGCCTTGACGCGAGCAATGCCGCCGAAACACTCGTTCTTGCTCTCTTCTTCGGCCGAGCAGGTGGAATCATATTTGTTGATCGGCTCGATGCGCGAATGCTGGTCGTTGATATGCAGGATATTCAGCGTGTAATCGGCCATCGCCGCGCCCGCTGTCATGCCAAGGGTTGAGGTCGCTAGCAGAATTGTGGCTATTATTCTTGGCATGGAGAGCTCCGCATGTTCATCAATTAGGGTAGCGATAGGACTCATTCCTATTTTTCGTGCGTCAAGAAGATATGACAAGMACAGAACGACCGTATCGGAAACCGACTTTTTTGATCCAAAAATACCAGGCTGTGTTCTAGGACATGAATAATTTGGCGAAGATGCCAATTTGAAACGCAAGAACGAACCCCATCATCCACTTGATCAGCATCAGTTCGGATTTGATCGAGGTAACGTCATCATCTCGCCTGCTCAGTGCGGTTGCGGCCTTCATCGCCTTATCCTCTGGAACATCGATCGCTCGAAATGCCTCAAATACCTCGCTCTGCATCACAGTCATTTTGCTTCTTTCAAGTGGCCCTTGCTGGCCCACCAAAAGGTAGCGTCACGCAGTATTGCCAGCAATTATACCATAGTCGCAGTTGTCATGTCTGAGGCAAAAACTACGATTCAACCCACTTGCGGGGAGCGGCGCGTCAGAGAGAATTGCTGACCCGATGACGAAGTGCAATTCAGCTGAGCGGCGTTGACAAGGGCGCAATTGACCTTGGATTGATTACCCTTAACGAGCGAACGCAGGTTGATCTCGATCAGATTGGCAGAGGCGAAACGATAATTGCCCTCGGCCAACTTTTCCTTGGTATCGTTGGCGCGCGTTTCGAACGCCCCGTTGTTGAAATTGGAGAAAGCAACTCCCGACGTGTCGAACCATTGACCCTGCACGGCGTCGGTCGGACGCGTCGTCTGCGCAGGACCACCCTCCTGAACACCGCCGCTTATGCAGCCGGAAAGGATCAGGGCCAGTGTTGCTGCGCCGGTGGCAACCGAAAAGCGTTTCATCCAGACAATCTCCCAATGGATATCGCTCTTTAAATGCCGTGAAAATCAAGCAAAAACAAGACCTAAGTTTAATTGTAAATTCGAAGGATCAATGTTCCATTGGAACATTGGCATAAGTCGCGGGGAACCATCTTGACCGAGGAAACCGATGGTCTCGAACCAGACAGCGATATTTCGAAAAAGATAAGGGAGCTCAGCGCACGACAGACAATACTGACCAACGAACTCGCGAAATATAAAGCCGCTGCATCCGACCGAATGTCCACGGCGGCTATATCAATCGGATTTTTCAGCCCAGCAGCAGCGATCATCATAAATCCCAGCTCAATGACTGGCCTAGATTACGATCGAGGGTTATTGCTGATGTTTGCGACGTGCAACTGGTTCGTGCTATCCTTGGCGTTACATAATCTGGGTCGGTATGTTTTGAGGAAAGAGCTGATCTGATGCTTCAATATGCAATCTACTCTTTCGTCATCTGTCTCGCCGTCGGCGGTGGCRCTTGGATGTATGCCATATATGGCGTTAAAAAGTCTGAACAACGTCGCGTGGAATTTCAGAAGAAAATCGATGAAATGCGAAAAGGTGGCAGGACTCCGGCCCACTAGAGCAAATTGAGGGATGGCCTTAAGATGAAACGGCAGCCGAAGGGGCTGCCGTTTCCTTGTGTAGCTCATCGCTGCTGCTATTACCGCACCAGAATGTTGCGGAACTGCCAGGGGTCCTCAAGATCGAGGTTTTCCTTGAACAGGCCCGGCCGGTTCTCCAGGGGAGTCCAGTCAGTGTAGTGCCCCTTGAGCGGACCGAGATAGGGTGTCTGGACTTCAAGGCAGCGGCGGAAATCCATCTCGTCGGTTTCGACAATACCCGCGTCGGGATTTTCCAGCGCCCAGACCATGCCAGCCATGACCGCCGACGAGACCTGCAGACCTGTCGCGTTCTGATAAGGAGCAAGCTTGCGTGCTTCCTCGATCGTCAGCTGCGAACCATACCAGTAGGCATTCTTGTCGTGGCCATAGAGCAGCACGCCGAGTTCATCGGCACCGTCGACGATCTCGGATTCGTCGAGCACGTGCTGGATCGCCTGCGGCTGGCCTGCTGCGCCGAACATCTCATCGAGCGATAGTGTCGCGACATTGGCGGGGTGATAGGCGTAGTGGCATGTGAGCCGGTAGGCGGCCTTGCCCTTCTTGTCGAACACCGTGAAGAAATCCGCAATCGAGATTGCCTCATTGTGCGTGACCAGCAGGCCGAACTGTGCACCCTCGGTCGGGCACCATGTGCGGATGCGGGTATCGGCGCCGGGCTGCTCGAGAAAGATCGCGGCCTTGTTGCCCCTCTTCTGCTTGCGGGCATTCTTCGGCATCCACTTTTCGTGGGTGCCCCAGCCGAGTTCGGCCGGCTGCAGGCCTTCTGAAATGAAACCTTCGACAGACCATGTGTTCCAGAAGGCGCCAAAAGGCTTCGGCTCGCCGGCGCGCTGCGTATCACGCTCGGCAATATGGATGCCCTTGACGCCGACCTTGTCCATCAGGCGCGCCCAGCTCTCGCGATCCGTGCGGGCGGGTTCTGTATGATCCACGCCAAGATCGCGTGCGAGGTTGAGGACGGCCTGCTTGACGAACCAGGAGACCATGCCGGGATTGGCGCCGCAGCACGAAACCGCAGTCGGACCACCGGGCTTCTTCTTCTTTTCCGCGAGCAGCGTCTGGCGCAGCGCATAATTGGTACGGTCGGCGTTGTCGAGGTCGTTGGCATAATAGAAACCCGGCCAAGGTTCGATGACCGTATCGATATAGAGCGCGCCGACTTTGCGGCACACGCGCAGAATATCGACCGACGATGTATCGACGGAAAGATTGACGCAGAAGCCTTGTCCGCCGCCTTCGGTGAGAAGTGGCTTGAGCAGCGTCTTGTAATTTTCTTTTGTGACGGCTTCCTGGATGAAGCGGATGCCGCGCTCGTCGAGCAGTTTCTTGTTGGCATCACTGGGATCGATAACGATCAGGCGGGATTTATCGTATTTGAAGTGGCGTTCGATGAGGGGCAGGGTACCCCGTCCGATGGACCCGAAACCAATCATCACAATCGGACCGGTAATTTCTCCATGTACAGGCCATTGAGCCTTCGCCATTTTTTTATTGCTCCTAATTTTGATCTCCATCAATGAGGGCGGCGGACTAAATATCYGCCTCAAAGAAACCATAGAGCATAGACATGACAAAGCGCAAACAACCCATTGCGCTTTTAGGGTGAAATTCCGAACTACTGTTAATTAAAGCGGATTTATAGGCGTTTCAGCGCGTCGATAAGCCGGTCGCGAATTGTCATAATACCTTTGTAGTGCAGTTGCGCAGGATTTAGCGCTTCGAGCTGGCGCGCAAAAGCTTCCGCTAAATTGCGACATTCGGGGTGTTTCTTCAGGGCACTTATAGGATCGAGATAAATGCGGATAGTGAAAAGAATATCGCCAGAGAGCGGTAATTTGCGCAGCGTCTGCCGCTCGACGCGAACATAGCTTTGCGCTGCAATATCCTCGTCGGTGTAGCGCGCGCCCTTCTGGTGGCTGGCGAGCGGATGGTAGAGATTGCCGTCGGGCTGCAGCGACCAATTCATGCGCTGAACCGAGCGATCCGGGCGCAGATTGTCGAACATGCGGGTGATCAGCCCGGCATTGCGGGTGCCTGCGCCAAAATCGGGCACGGGAGCGTGGATATCGTCCATGGAGCGGCCGAACTTTTCCAGAAGCGTCCAGGAGGACGGAAACGATAACGACGCGGCGGCGAGATGCCAGCCGCGTGTCTCATCCTTGCGCATCAACACAAGATCTTCCTGAACGAGGCTGGCGGCGCGATGCAGGGTGGAGATATCGCTTTCGACTAGCGATACAGGTTCGTTCCATCCCGCAATTTTGATGTTCTCGCCGTCGCTGGAATAGATCTCAGGATAGTGCTCGACGAGATGGGTGCCGAGGAGTTGCATCACTTCCTTCTGGGCAGCTTCTGTTCCGGACTCCTCGACAAAAATCCTGTCGCCGTAGAGCGCAAAAAGCCGTTCTTTCTCAGCGAGATAGGCGAGAAGATTGCTGTCGATCTCGATCCAGTCTTTCGGGTCGAGCTGCTGCAACCCTATGGTGAAGGGTTGCGCCGAGCCATCATAGGGCGTGTGCACGGGGGCGGGGGTCGTCATTATGCGGCGTCCATCGCCTCCAGCTCGTCGATGATGCCCTCGATGACGGAAAGGCCCTTTTGCCAGAAGGCGGGGTCCGTCGCGTCGAGGCCGAAGGGCGCCAGCAATTCGGAATGATGCTTGGTGCCGCCGGCCTTCAACATGTCGAAATATTTCTGCTGAAATCCAGCTTCGGCGTTTTGATAGACCGCGTAGAGCGAGTTCACCAGGCAATCGCCGAAGGCATAGGCATAGACATAGAACGGCGAGTGGATGAAGTGCGGGATATAGGTCCAGAAGGTTTCGTAGCCGGCACCGAAATGTACCGCTGGTCCGAGGCTTTCCTTCTGCACATCCAGCCAGATCTCGCCGATCCGGTCCGAGGTTAGTTCGCCGTTATTGCGCTCGGCGTGAACCCGGCGCTCGAACTGGTAGAATGCGATCTGCCGTACGACGGTGTTGATCATGTCTTCGGCCTTTTGCGCCAGCATGGCCTTGCGCTCGCGTTTGTCGCGGGTCTTTTCAAGCAGCGAGCGGAAAGTGAGCATTTCGCCGAAGACGGAAGCAGTTTCGGCAAGAGTCAGCGGCGTTGAAGCCATCAGTGCGCCCTGATCGCCGGCAAGCACCTGATGCACGCCGTGGCCAAGTTCGTGCGCGAGGGTCATCACATCGCGCGGCTTGCCCATGTAGTTCAGGAGCACATAGGGATGCACTGAGGGAACAGTCGGATGGGCGAAGGCGCCTGGTGATTTGCCGGGGCGAGTCGGCGCGTCGATCCAGTTTTTGTCGAAGAAAGCCTTGGCGATTTCAGCCATTTCCGGCGCAAAGCCACTATAAGCGGAAAGCACGGTTTCGCGCGCGTCCGTCCATGAAATGATCGCCTGTGGCGTTTCGGGCAGAGGGGCATTGCGGTCCCAATTGTTCAGGTATTCAAGGCCAAGCCATTTGGCTTTGAGCGCGTAATATCGATGCGACAGCCGCGGATAGGCGTCCTGCACGGCTTCGGAAAGTGCGTCGACCACCTCGCGCTCGACGCGATTGGCCAAGTGGCGGMTATCGGCGATGTCCTCAAAGCCACGCCAGCGATCGGAGATTTCCTTGTCCTTGGCCAGCGTATTGGTGATGAGCGTGAAAACGCGCAGGTTTTCCTTGAAGGTCTTGGCCAGTGCTTCAAAACCGGCTTTGCGCAGGGATGCATCCGCATCCTGCAAGAGGTTCAAGGTCGGTTCGAGCGGCAGTTCCTCGCCATTCACTTCAAAGCGCAGCGCCGTCATGGTTTCGTCGAACAGACGGTTCCAGGCGCCGCGTCCGGTAATCGACTTTTCGTGGAAAAGCTGCTCGATCTTGTCGTCGAGCTGGTAGGGCTTGTCCTTGCGCAGGTCCACCAGCCATGGGCGATAGTGGGCGATGGCTGGGTTTTCGGCCATGGCTTTTTCGATGATCGCGTCATCGATGCGGTTGAGTTCCAGGCTGTAGAAGATCAGATGCGTGCTCGCATCGGTCATCTTCTGCTGGATATCGCCGTAAAGCTTGGCGCGTTTGGGATCGGACGTATCGCCGGCATAGACCAGGCCGGCAAAGGAGACGATTTTGCCGATAAGTTCTTCCAGGGCCTCGAATTCCTGGATCGATTGGGCGAACTCTCCGCCTTTTGGTTTGGCCGCCTCGGCGGCGAGATTGCCCTTCCAGCGCTTCTCGAATTCGACGGCGAGTTCGTCAGCCTTTTTGAGATCCGCCTTGAGCTCGCTGCTTTCCGTGGATGGATAGAGATCGGCAAGGTTCCATTCAGGCAGCAGGCCGAGGGCTGCCTGATCGGCTTTCAYGGCAGCAGTGCTGCCCGATTTGGAGGGAGCCGTGACCACGGTATCAAGCGAGTATTTATTGATTTTTG
>NZ_JBFUMG010000188.1:0-8203 GCF_054049495.1 Phyllobacterium sp. P5_D12
GTCCAGAACAATTGATGAGCCAATGAGCCTGTCCRCCGACGCCGTTCGCAGACTGGAGGAAAAAACCAGGCACAGCTTTCGCGATCTCGGCCGCCTGGAGCGTGCACTTACRCATGCAAGCGCGCGCCCTTCGGCCGGATCGGATTATGAACGCCTCGAGTTTCTGGGCGATCGCGTTCTCGGCTTGGTTATCGCCGAACTGCTGTTCCGGGCCTATCCAACCGCGACGGAAGGAGAACTGTCATTGCGGCTGAACTCCCTCGTCAACGCCGATACCTGTGCGTCTGTTGCTGACGAGATCGGTCTGCACGAGTTTATTCGTACCGGCTCCGACGTGAAGGGTCTTGCGGACAAACGGCTTAAAAGCTTGCGCGCCGACGTGGTTGAATCGCTGATCGCCACGATTTATCTGGACGGCGGACTGGAAGCGGCGCAACCTTTTATCGAGCACTATTGGGATGCCCGCTCGCGCGAGATCAACTCGGCGCAGCGCGATCCGAAGACAGAATTACAGGAATGGGCGCACCAGCAGAATGGCGCTCAACCGATTTACAGCGTGGTCGACCGCACAGGTCCTGATCACGATCCACAGTTTACGGTGAAGGTCGATGTCAAAGGCTTCGATCCCGCGACCGGCATCGGCCGCTCGAAGCGCATTGCCGAACAGGAAGCCGCGGTTGCGTTGCTTTATCGTCAAGGCGTTCGTAAGAAGACGCAGGAAGAAGAACCATGATGACCGAACAAGAACAGACAACAGAAGTCGACGCAAAGCCCGATGTCCCAACCCGCTCGGGCTTTATCGCTTTGATTGGCGCGCCGAATGCGGGCAAGTCAACGCTGGTCAATCAGCTCGTCGGAAGCAAGGTGTCGATCGTTACCCATAAGGTGCAGACGACGCGTGCGCTGGTGCGCGGTATCGTCATTCACGAGCAGACGCAGATGGTACTGGTCGATACGCCCGGCATTTTCAAGCCGAAACGCCGTCTGGACCGCGCAATGGTCACGACTGCTTGGGGCGGTGCCAAGGATGCCGATCTTATTCTGGTGCTCATCGATGTCGAGCAAGGGATCGACGAAGAGGCTGAAGCCATTCTGGGCAGTCTCCATGAGAAGAAACGCAAGGTGATCCTCGTCCTCAACAAGGTGGATCGTATCGAGGCGCCGAAGCTGCTGGAGCTGGCGCAAAAGGCCAATGAAATGGTCAATTTCGACAAGACCTTCATGATTTCCGCGCTGAAGGGCTATGGTTGCAAGGATCTGTTGAAATACCTTGCCGACAATTTGCCGGAAGGTCCGTGGTACTACCCGGAGGATCAGATTTCCGACATGCCCATGCGTATGCTCGCAGCGGAAATCACCCGCGAAAAGCTCTATCTGCGCTTGCACAATGAGCTGCCCTATTCGTCACACATCGAGACCGAAAGCTGGGAAGAGAAGAAGGACGGTTCTGTTCGCATTCAGCAGGTGATCTACGTCGAGCGCGACAGCCAGAAGAAAATTGTTCTCGGACACGAGGGGCAAGCAATCAAAGCCATCGGCCAGGCCGCGCGCAAGGAACTGATGGAAATCCTCGATCAGAAGGTGCATCTCTTTCTTTTCGTCAAGGTTCGTGACAACTGGGGCAATGACCCTGAGCGTTACCGCGAAATGGGCCTTGAATTCCCGAACTCATAGCGCCAGTCTCGTTATATGGAATGGCATGACGAGGGCATAATCCTTGGAACAAGGCGGCATGGGGAAACCAGTGCTATCCTTGAATTGATGACGCGCGACCACGGCCGCCATATGGGACTGGTACGGGGTGGGCGTTCTCGTCGCATGCAACCGTTGTTGCAGGCAGGCAATCGCGTCGACGTCATCTGGCGCGCGCGTATAGATGAACATCTTGRCATGATGCAGGTCGAGCCTGTCAGTTTTTCTGCAGCCCGATTGATCGAGCAGCCAGTGGCGCTTTACGGGCTGCAACTGGCGGCCGCGCATCTGCGGTTGCTGCCGGAGCGTGATMCCCATCAGAATTTGTTCGAAACGCTGGCGATCATCCTCGAACATTGCGAAGATACATTGATTGCCGGCGAACTGCTCGTGCGCTTCGAAGTGATGATGCTCGAGGAACTGGGTTTCGGCCTGGATCTGAAACGCTGCGCCTCCACGGGCACGGATCAGAACCTGACCTATGTATCGCCGAAATCCGGACGCGCAGTCTCGCGCGATGCCGGAGCGCCATGGGCAGACAAACTGCTTGCCATGCCGCCGTTCCTGGTCAACTCGAGCGTGCGGGCTGCATCGCTTGCCGAGATCATCACTGCGTTCCGGCTTACCAGTTTTTTCTTCACCCGGCATGTCTGGGAACCCAGGGCACAGAAGCCGCCTGAAGCACGCGACGGCTTCCTGAATGCTGTTGCCAGATCATTGTCGAATTCGGCAATCTCCCCCTCCGAGACTAGCCAGCTCCTCTAAAACTTGTTGAAAAACTGCAACTTCGCGATCTGGATTTCGCCAAACCGTGTTCTGTCGAAAGTCATGCGTTGACTTAGCAAATTGCATATGAGTACACATTGATGCATTGCAGAATACAAATGTTCTGTGATGTGCGGTCGAGGAGGACTGCGGGGGAGGAATTGAATGGATACTATCTTGACCGGCTTGAAAGCCGCCGTCGACGCAATGGGACCGACCGTTCTGTTGCCAATTGTAATTTTCATCATTGCGCTGGTTTTGGGGGCGAGACCGGGCAGGGCGTTCCGGGCTGCCGTTACAATCGGCGTTGCCTTCATCGGTATTAATCTTGTTCTCGGGCTGATGCTTACGTCGATTGGCGATGTCGCCAAGGCGATAGTCACCAATACTGGCATTCATCGCGACATTGTGGATGTTGGTTGGCCATCGGCCGCAGCGATCGCCTTTGGATCATCGGTGGGCCTATGGGTTATCCCAATCGCCATCGTGGTCAATATCGCGCTGCTATTGACGCGACTTACCCGCACATTGAACGTCGATGTTTGGAACTTCTGGCACTTTGCATTTATAGGCTCGCTTGCCGTCGCAGCGACCAACAGCCTCACTTACGGCTTGATTGTCGCGGCGCTGATGGTTGCGCTTTGCCTGCTGTTTGCGGATTGGTCCGCTAGGGCAGTACAAAAATTCTATGGAATCCCGGGCATTTCCGTGCCGCATCTGGCATCGGCGCAAATTCTTCCAATTGCGATCGTACTCAATTGGATCATTGATCGCATTCCTGGCATCAACAAGATCGAGCTCAACACCGAAACCTTCGAACGGCGTTTCGGTGTTTTCGGTGAACCGGTCATTCTCGGTCTGATCATCGGTCTCGTGCTTGGCATCATCGCCTATTACAACGCTGGTGATTTCGGCGTAGTGCTCACGAAGGTGCTCCAGACCGGCATGACGCTGGCAGCTGTCATGCTGCTGCTTCCGCGCATGGTGAAGATCCTGATGGAGGGCCTTTTGCCTGTTTCCGATGCAGCGCAGGAATTCGTGCGTAAACGTACCGGCGATCGCGAACTGCTGGTGGGGCTGGATTCCGCCATTCTTATCGGCCACCCCGCAGCAATCTCGTCGTCGCTCATTCTTGTGCCGATCGCAATCATCCTGTCGATCATTCTGCCCGGAAACCGTGTCATCCTGTTTGCTGATCTTGCAGTCATTCCGTTCCTTGTCGCCATGACTGCGCCACTTCTCAAGGGCAATGTCTTCCGCATGGTGATCGTCGGTACTGTCACTCTGGCTGTCGGCTTTTATGTCGCCAATGCCCTTGCGCCGCTCTTTACCGCTGCGGCCCAATCGTCTGGCTTCCAGATGCCCGCAAATGCAGTGCAGATCACGAGCGTTGTCGATGGGTTCCTGTGGATACCCTATGTCGTTATCGCTCTTATCCAAAACCTCGGCGCAGTTGGGCTTGCGGTGCTGGCGATTGTCATCGCCGGAGCCTTCTGGGCCTATCGACGCAACACCGCGGCGTGGGAGCGAGCGGCAGGTGCCGACGATCTCGGGACAGATGAAACCGTCTAACAGCACCAGTGGAGTAGATGAATGGCGCAAGCCTTGATGAACTATCTTGATCCCGGGGCGATTGTCCTCGGGCTCAAGGCCGCGACAGACCACGATGTCATCCGCATTTTGGCTGATCGACTGTCAGCGCTGGGATATGTCAAACCTAGCTTCGCCGATGCCGTAATCGCCCGTGAGGTCATGTTGCCCACGGGCTTGCCGCTCGGAGGTGACAACAACGTAGCCGTACCACACACAGATCCTGAACATGTGCTGAGGCCCGGTTTGGCACTTGCAACGCTGGTTGAACCGGTGTTGTTTTCCAATATGGAAGATCCGGACGAGAAGCTGCAGGTCAGCGTGGTTTTCCTGATGGCCCTCAATGACAAGGATAAGCAAATTGAAATGTTGCAGGAGATCGCCGGCACAATTCAGTCACCTGAGATTATTTCGGCGCTGATCCAATCCGAATCGGTGGAAGACGTGTCCCGCCTTCTGCGATAAGTTTGCATTAAGAATCAGGGAGGGAACTTATGACTCGGCAGAAAACCGTGCTTTTTGCATGCGGAACAGGTATCGCCACGTCGACAGTGGTGGCGCATGCGGTCGAGGATGCAATGAAGGAGCGTGGCATCCGCTTCAATTCGAGGCAGTGCAAGACGACGGAAGTGGCAGGACAGATCGATGATGTCGATCTCGTTGTCACAACCGCACAGCTGCCAAAGGATCTTGCCAAGCCTGTCATCACCACACTGGCGTTTCTGACAGGTATCGGTAAAGCGGAAGCGCTCGACAAGATTGAAGCTCTTCTGAGAGATTGAGGCTGAACTGCACAAGACAAATCCGCCGTTCATTGGCTTGAACGGCGGATTTGTCTATTCCGCTGGCAGCAGGGCAGGGCGTGCAGCGGCAGTCTCTTCGATGGGCCAATGCACAATAGCCGCGAATATACCGAGCACGACTCCGAGCCACCAGACGGGATCATAACTGCCGAAGTGGTCATAGAGATACCCGCCGAGCCAGACACCCAGGAACGAGCCGATCTGGTGCGAGAAAAACACGATGCCGCCCAGCATGCCGAGATAGCGGGTGCCGAACATGATGGCGACGAGTGAATTTGTCGGCGGCACAGTCGAAAGCCACATCAGTCCCATGAGGATCGCGAAGACGACCACGGACGTTCCTGTTTGCGGAAGAAGTAGAAAGGCCGTGACTAATATAGAACGCCCGAGGTAGAGAAACGCCAGAAATTTTGGTTTGGAGTAGCGTTGGCTGATCACGCCTGATGCAAGCGAACCGATGATGTTGAAAAATCCGATGAGTGCCAAAGCTAATACCGCATAGGTAGCATCGATGCCAATGTCACCCAGATAGGCAGGAAAATGTGCCGTAATAAACGCCACTTGAAACCCGCAAACGAAGAAGCCCGTCGTCAGTAGCAGATAGCTCTTGTGCGCGAATGCTTCCTTCAACGCCTGGCCAATCGACTGCTTGTATTGAGCTTCCTTGGTTCTGCCGCTTGAGGAATTGCCACGCAGGGGTATGGCAAGGACTGGAACAATCAACATTGCCAAGCCGAGATAGACCAGCGCATCCGACCAGCCAAACCGATCGATGAGGCCCTGACTGATCGGCGCAAAGACGAACATGCCCGCGGAGCCCGCTGCTGTGCCGATACCGAAGACGAAGGTCCGGCTGGCTGCTGAAACATTACGCGCAAAGGCAGATAGAATGACGCCAAAGGAACCCGCGGCAATACCAAGACCCACGAGGACACCGCCGCCGAGATAGAGGATGCCCGGCGAGGTGGCCCAAGCCATCATGGCCAGACCGCTCGAATAGAATAGCGCGGACAGAAGCAGCACGCGCCACGTGCCATACTTGTCAGCGATCGCGCCGAAGAATGGCTGTCCGGCACCCCAGAACAAGTTCTGCAGTGCCATGGCCATGCCGAACGTACTTCTATCCCAACCCTTCTCGGCGAGCATCGGTAGCTGGAAGAATCCCATCGCGGAACGAGGCCCGAACGTCAAAAGCGCAATGAGACAGCCGGCAATAATGATGAGCCATGGCACGCCGGACTTCTGGACGACACTTGCTTCGTTCTGCGGCATGGCCGTCTCCTTTTATGGGAGGAGCAGAATTATCGCATTTGTTATCCCAATCAATTGAATTGAGTTGATTGGTACATAAATGAGTTTGATGAGTATCTCGGGTCCTGACCTTGGGGTGAGTAAAGGATTGATTTTCATGCGAATACTTCTGCCGATTCTGCTAGCCGCCAGGACTCTCGGCGGTTGCGCCAACTCCGGCAGCGTCAGTCCACTCGTTTGGTGCGATCGGCCAAGCGATCGGGATGCGAAGGTGTTTACCGATTGCACACCGCGTATCGGCGGCGACAGCCCGCAGAGACGCTATTTGCAAGAGCGCCGCTACAACGATTATCGTCAGTCCAGGGGAGGGTAATTCCGGGGATGGAAAGGTCGTCAAGGCCGCACCTGGCGTATCCTTCCCGCCAGGGAGTCACAAAAAGCTCGATTATCAACCTTGAAGCCAGCAAAATAATCCCCTATGTATTTCGCGACGGCCCTGCCGTTTTTCTTTTGGTCATAAATATGCTCAAAGTGAGTATAAATGGCCAGCGACCAAAACTCGGCCAACTTGCCGAGTGAAAGAATGTCCAGGAGGAAGTGGATATGACCAGCGCTGCCCGCATCAAGACCGACCGTGTGTCCGGTCAAACTGCAGCCGATCGGTTTGGCGTTCTCAAGATGCCGGATCTTTCCTATACACCGGAGATCGCTGCCGAAACCGAGCATCTGTACGAACGTGTCGCTCACCATATCCCGCGGATCGAATGGCCGGTCTACGCACCTTATGTGGCTGCGATCAACCGTCTGAAGAAACAGCGCAACGCCGTCATCCTCGCCCACAACTATCAAACCCCGGAGATTTTTCACTGCGTGGCCGATATCGTCGGTGACTCCCTTCAGCTCGCCAAAGAGGCGACACGCGTGGACGCGGAGATCATCGTTCAATGCGGTGTACACTTCATGGCGGAGACGTCCAAACTTCTCAATCCGCACAAAACTGTGCTGATCCCGGACATGCGCGCTGGCTGCTCGCTGGCCGAGTCCATTACCAGGGCTGATGTACGCTTGTTGCGCGAGACCTATCCGGGAGTGCCGATTGTCACCTACGTGAATACTTCCGCTGAAGTGAAGGCGGAAAGCGATATATGCTGCACATCGGCCAATGCAGTCCAGGTTGTCGAAAGCTTCGGCGTCGATCGGGTTTTGTGCATTCCGGACGAATTCCTCGCGCAGAATGTCGCCGCACAGACCAACGTCAAGATATTGACGTGGAAAGGCCATTGCGAGGTGCACGAGCGGTTCACGGCGGATGAGTTGCTCGCATATCGGGCAGCCGATCCGGATATCCAGATCATTGCTCATCCTGAATGTCCGCCTGAAGTGGTGGCAATCGCCGACTATACCGGCTCGACGCGAGGCATGATCGACTATGTGAAGGACAATCGTCCGGCCAAGGTGCTGCTCGTTACAGAGTGCTCGATGGCCTCCAATATCGAATCTGAAGTACCGGACGTAAAGTTCATCAAGCCGTGCAATCTTTGCCCGCACATGAAGCGCATCACATTGCCGAACATTCTTGAAAGCCTGGTCTACATGCGTGAAGAAATTCACGTCGATCCGCTGATCGCCGAAAGGGCACGGCTCGCTGTAGAGCGTATGGTCAACCTGAAGAACTGAGGCGAGAAAAGCTGATGTCCACTCATTCCGATCCCGTCATCATCATCGGTGGCGGACTTGCCGGACTTTTTTGTGCACTGAAACTTGCTCCCCGGCCAGTCACCGTGCTTGCGGCGGCACCCATTGGCCGTGGTGCATCCTCGGCCTGGGCGCAGGCGGGTATTGCTGCTGCCGTCTCGGAAGGCGACACGAAGGAAAAGCACGTCGCCGACACGGTCGCCGCTGGTGACGGTATCGTCGATGAGAACATCGCGCGGTTGATGGCGAGCGAAGCGGCGTCCCGTGTCCACGATCTTCTCGGCTATGGCGTTCCCTTCGACCGCGATCTCGAAGGCAGGCTGCAGGTATCGCGCGAGGCGGCGCATTCTGAAAGCCGCATCGTCAGGGTACGCGGCGATATGGCGGGCCGTGCGATCATGCAGGCT
>NZ_JBFUMG010000189.1:0-8155 GCF_054049495.1 Phyllobacterium sp. P5_D12
GAACAGACCGGAGTCGAGATTGAATGGGAAAAACGTTCGCTGCAGGATTTTGAGTCCTTTCCTGTCGAGGAGTTGGCGCGGGAATATGATCTGATCGTCATCGATCATCCGCATGTCGGCCAGATCACAGCTGAAAATTGTCTTGCACCGCTCGATGTGACGGGACGTGAAGCAGAGCAACAAGCGCTTTCCGCCGGAAGCGTCGGGCAGTCCTACCCGAGTTATCATTGGCAGGGAAGGCAATGGGCGTTTCCAATCGATACCGCGACGCAGGTTTGTGCGTGGCGGCCTGACCTGCTCGTAGATTCGCCCGCAAGCTGGGACGAGATAGTGAATCTGGCAAGAGCAGGCAAGGTTTTGTTGCCGCTACGCCCGCCTCATTCGCTGATGACTTTTTATACGTTGAGCGGCAATCTTGGTTCACCGTGTGCAGTCACCGGGCAACTGATTGATCTTGAAAGCGGAATTCGTACTTTCGAAATGATGCGTGAAATTGCGGCGCTGATTGATCCCACGTGCTTCGAAATGGATCCCATTGCGGTACTGGAGAGGATGGGGGAGGCCGGTTCGCACATTGCCTGTTCGCCGTTGATCTACGGCTACGTCAATTATTCCATCGCTGAATTCAGGCCGAATCTCGTCGCCTTTGCTGATATTCCCGCCGCGGGTGATGATGGTCCTGCTGGTTCGGCACTCGGCGGCACGGGCATCGGTGTGTCGGCATTTTCAGCAAATCGCGCCGCGGCTATCGATTTCGCTTACTGGATTGCCGGAGGCAAGGTGCAACGAGGGCCGTATGCGTCAGCGGGTGGTCAACCGGCACACGCGGACGCTTGGGAAGACGAAACTGTCAATAAGGCGACGACAAGCTTCTACGCAGCAACGCGCAAAACGCTTGAAGGTGGCTGGGTGCGCCCACGCCACAACGGCTACATGGACTTTCAACAGGCGGCTTCCCAGCGCATCAATGAAGGCCTTCAGCAACGGCATGAAAAGACAAGTGTAGTCAATGATCTGAACAGGCTCTTCCGGCTAAGTTTCACCCTATAGACATCACAAACATTGGTCAGGAATCTCGACGCATTTGTCCCGCGCGTCCCCATCGTCCAGGGCAAATGCCGATACCTTGCTGGCACTCAGGCGGGTTGATCTGGGATGGTTCGGGCTTGCGTGGTGTCCACGTTGCGTAGGAGCCGCACCCGGCCAAAACAAAGCTGCTGAACAATAATATGGCAGCTATCACGAATTTCATTTTCCGACCCCCCGTCTGCAATCTCCACTGCAAACTGATGTGCCGGAATCATCGATGAAAGTCAAAGTCGTAGGATATGCGGATGCCTGGTTTTAGAGCGATCTGTCCTACGCATAGCGCTTCTGTTGATCGACCTCGCCGCCACGGACGCCCGGATGCGAGTTAATCGCGGTTATGACCGCAAGGGCTGCCAGCGAATTGACATCGCGATTGCCGCGATTGAAGGCGGTCATCACGGTCTCTGCGATGACTTTCGCGTCTTCCTCCGAGCTTGATTTCACCACAAGCGTCGCTGCTGCCTTGTTGTAGGCGGCTTGCATGACGTTCCAGTCATCCTGGGAGTAGATCGGCTTTGAAGGATTATCGAAAGGCATAGGACTATTCCTTTCCCCTAGACGAAACGAACCCCGACAAGGAGGAGAAAATAGCTTCGCAATTGTGGCGTTGCAAATCGAAAAGAATTTACCGGCAGTTGAAAGGGCTTACCGCAGCGCAATATGCTTCTGACTGCTCTCAAATGTGGCAAACGGGAAATCTGGGCTCTAGACAGTCGGTTCTGTTTCCGATCTTTCCCTGACGGCCCGCGATAAGCGTGACCAGCGCTGACTGAACCAGGGGGTTACCAGTGATATTTTCTCGAAGCGTTGACTGGCAAAGGATGGATCGTGTTCTTCAAAGGTCCAGACTTTAAAATTTGTCAATTCATGCGGTCCGAACGTGTGAATCAATGGAATGTCGGCAGCATCCCGGCCACGCGCCACGACAATCCGCCCGATGCGCCGCTGATTGTGACGGGCGTCGAATGTGTGCCATTTTCCGCCGAGATAGACCTCGAACCAGGCGTTGAAATCCATTGGTGCCGGGTCAGCCGGCACGCCGATATCGCCCAAATAGCCGTTCACATAGCGTGCCGGAATATTCATGCAGCGGCAAAAAGCAACGGCCAGATGCGCGAAGTCACGGCAAACGCCAACGCGCTCCTCATGTGCTTGCGCTGCAGTGCGCGTCGATCTGGCAAAGCCATAACTGAAGGTCAAGCGCTGGTTGACATAGTCGGTGATTGCCTGAACCCGTGACCAGCCGGGTTTGACGTGGCCGAAGAGACTCCACGCCAGATTGCTCAACTCGTCGGTCTCGCAATAGCGGCTCGCCGACAGATACGCCAAACATTCGGTCGGCAACTGGTCGACGCTCACCTCGGCTGCATCCTCGTCGATTGGGTCGGGGAGCCCGTCATCCTTGACGACCGCGTCATACTTCAAGGAGAGGTTGCCCGCAGGAGCCAGGAGGCGGATGCAACTGTTTCCGAAAAGGTCGCGAAACGTTTCAAGCTTTGTATCCGGTGTGGCGGTTGGACCACGCTCGCACTGGACGTCCGGTATGCGTTCCGATTCGAGGTTGAGATAGGTCGTCATGGGTGTGGGCTGATTACAGCGAATTGCTATCTCGTAACCGATACGGATCAACATAGGCATATCCTCTAAGGTTTTGAGAAGAACGCTGCGATCCGGTTCAGGTTCCCCGGCTGTAAATTTTAGTGGATGTCGGGCCTCGCCATGCGATTCAGCATTTGTTGACTATAGAGCCATAGAATTTGAAACAAATGCGCCGGACGGAAGTTAAGTCCGGAAGATGTGCGGTCAGATTGTTGGCGGTGCACAGGAGTGATTGGAATGGTGATGGCTGCAAAACATCCAGGTTCCCGCCCACGCGCAGCGGACGTACTGCGAGAACAGGTCGTTCGCTCGGACTTTCGCCGTGTGGTCGAGACAGCCCGGCCATCAGAAACGGACAGGAATATACCCAAATTGCTGCAGGACCTGCTGGATCGACTCGACGAGGCGGAAAAAGCCTGGAAGAAAACCCGTTGATCTCATTGCGCTCTAATTTCGGACCTGCAGAAGGTTGTTTTGGCAATGCCCCACGCGTTTCGATTTCGCATGGTTGACGAAACTGCCGAAGGACAGTGCGAAGGCGACGAAAATCACGAAAATGATGCCAAGACGCTGAACAAGCATGACAAATGCCCCATTGGAATTTCCTGAGGATATCGTTGTCGATCTGAACGGCGACTGAACCCGGCGTTCACCCGGCATTCCAAATGATGACCCAATCTTTACTTTGAACGTGGCGCACAGGGTGACGTGGCGTCGTTGCTAATCTATGCTGCAGGCATGACCAAAGCTTTTGACGCGATCGTTATCGGTGCAGGGCAGGCCGGGCCATCTCTGGCAGGTCGCCTCACGAACGCCGGCATGAAAGTGCTCATGGTCGAACGCAAGCTATTCGGAGGGACATGCGTCAACACAGGATGTATGCCGACGAAGACGCTGGTCGCGAGTGCCTATGCAGCACATCTTGCCCGGCGTGGTGCTGATTTTGGCATCGAGACGGGTGGGCCGGTCCAAATCAACATGAAGCGGATCAAGCAGCGCGCCGACACTGCGTCCTTCAATGCCCGCACCGGAGTCGAGAAATTCTTGCGCGGCATGGATGGCTGCACGGTTATGCAGGGCCACGCCCGTTTCACCGGACCGCATGAAATCGATATCGATGGCGCCGCATTCACCGCCCCCAGGATTTTCCTCAATGTTGGTGGCCGTGCCAATGTGCCGGATATGCCCGGCGTTGACGACATCGACATCCTGACCAACACGTCCATGCTGGGGCTCGATACAGTGCCGAACCACCTGGTTGTCATCGGCGGCAGCTATATAGGCCTCGAATTTGCGCAAATGTACCGCCGGTTTGGCGCGGACGTGACCATTGTCGAGAAGGGTCCAGGGCTGGTTTCGCGCGAGGACGAGGACATATCCGAAGCGATCAAGGAAATTCTCGAGGGTGAGGGCATTGCAATTCGCCTCAATGCGGAATGCATATCGTTTAAACCTCACACCGAGGGTGCGGAGGTCGGTGTCGATTGCACAGCCGGGTCACCAACGGTTGTCGGCTCACATGTGTTGCTGGCAATCGGTCGGCGGCCCAATACCGACGATCTTGGTGCCGACAAGGCAGGTATAGAACTTGATGAGCGTGGATACATCAAAGTTGACGATCAGCTTGAGACAAACGTACCTGGCATCTGGGCCATTGGCGATTGCAACGGGCGCGGTGCCTTTACTCATACCGCCTATAATGATTTCGAGATCGTTGCGGCAAATCTCCTTGACGGAGAGAACCGCAAAGTGAGCGATCGTATACTCGGCTATGCGCTCTATATCGATCCGCCGCTCGGCCGGGTAGGCCTGACAGAGGCGCAGGCGCGCAAGAGCGGGAGGCCTTTGCTGACTTCCAAGAGGCTGATGACGCGTGTCGGTCGCGCAGTGGAAAAGGATGAGACCTACGGTTTTATGAAAGTCGTGGTAGACGCAGAGACACAAAAGATACTCGGCGCAGCCATACTGGGGACGGGCGGCGACGAGGCGATCCACGGCATCATCGATATCATGAATGTGGATGCGACCTATCAGCAATTGAAATGGGCTGTTCCCATACATCCTACAGTCTCTGAGCTGATTCCGACGCTCCTGGGAGACCTCAAGCAAGTAGAATGACGTGCAAGCTTATTCCATTACGGCTGCATGATCCGCTGGGGCGGCGTTTGACGTAGGCTTGCGCAGCAGCATGACCAGCGGGATCGAGACCAGCGACATGATCATCAACAGCTTGAAATCGTCCATATAGGCGATGATCGTCGCCTGCGTCGTGATCATCCCGTCCAGGGCGGCGCGGCCTGCGGCCTTCATCGGATCGAGATTCTGCATCACAGCAGGGGCGTTGAATGCATGGTTGAAGGGCGTGACATACGCGGCGATCGACGAATGGTTGCTTTGCACATTCTCTGTGATGAGCGCGGTGACGACAGCAATGCCGACGCTCGAACCGATATTCCGCGACAGATTGTAGAGGCCGGTGCCTTCGCCGCGCATTGGTGCGGGAAGGGTGGCAAAAGCAATGGTTGTAAGCGGCACGAACAGGAAGCCGAGACCGGCGCCCTGGATGAATCCCACATAGACGATGGTCCACTGCGACACGTCGGGCGTCCAGCCCGTCATGTCGTACATTGCCCATGCGGTCAGGCTGAAGCCAAGGAACAGCAAAAGGCGGGTATCGACCTTGCCGATCAGTCTGCCGACTATAAACATGCAGACCATGGTGCCGACGCCGCGCGGCCCCATGACGATACCGGCAGTGACGACGGGATAGCCCATCAGCGTCTGCAGATAGGGCGTCATCAAGGCGAGCGACGCAAGATAGGTGACGCCTATGACGAAGATGAAGAACATGCTGACCGAAAAATTGCGGTCGAGGAAGAGGCGCGGATTGACGAAGGATTTCTTCGCCGTGAACGTGTGTACAAGAAAGAGATAAAATGCGCCGGCGCAGATCAACGCTTCGATCTGGATTTCAGCGGAAGAAAACCAGTCGAGCTGTTCGCCGCGGTCAAGGAAGAGCTGCAGCGTTGCGATGGCAAGGCTCAAGGTGCCGAAGCCGAACCAGTCGAGCTTGGCGCTCACCTCTTTCGTCGTTTCGGAAACGAAGGCGACAATACCGAAAAACGCCAGCATGCCGATGGGCACATTGATATAGAATACCCAGCGCCAGCTGATATGGTCGGTGAGCCAGCCGCCGATGACCGGTCCGAGCACTGGACCGACCATCACCGATACGCCGAAAAGCGCCATGGCCCTGCCGCGATCTTCCACCGAATAGATGTCGAGCAGAATACCCTGCGACAACGGCACAAGCGATGCGCCGAAGAGGCCCTGCATCAGCCGGAAGACGACGATTTGCGGCAAGGACTGGGCGAGACCGCACAGCACTGACGCGGCGACGAAGCCGACAATGGCAGTCAGAAGGACGTTCTTGCGACCGAAGCGGGCCGCAAGAAAACCCGACGGCGGCGTCATGATGGCCGCGGCGACGATATAGGAGGTAAGGACCCAGTTGATCTGATCAGCACTCGCCGAGACACTTCCCTGGATATAGGGCAGCGCCACATTGGCGATCGTCGTGTCGAGCGCCTGCATGATCACCGCAAGGATGACGCAGGCGGTTATCGCGCCGCGATTGGCGACGACGGATGCGGCGCTGGGAATTGCGATGGTATTAGACATGATCCTTGCTGCCGAAAAGACTTGTCACGAAAGATGGCAGGCCGCGGGCATGGCCTGTATCGACACTTACGGTGACGCTCATGCCCACCCGCAGTGGCGGTTTACCCGCCGTGTCGTCGATACTTACGAGCATGGGGATGCGCTGGACAACCTTCACCCAGTTGCCCGTGGTATTCTGGGCAGGCAGCAGCGAAAAGCTGGAGCCGGAAGCCGGGCTGATGCTGGAGACCGTGCCTTTCCACGTCACGTCCGGATAGGTGTCGACGCTGATGGCGACTGTCTGACCGGGACGCACATAGGTGAGTTCGGTCTCTTTCGGGCTCGCAGCGATCCACATATGCGTTGTCGAGACGAGACTGAAACCGGCCTGCGACGCTTGAAGATATGCACCGGTCTGCAAGGAGCTGACATTGGTGACGATACCGTCAAATGGGGCACGGACAACCGTGTGGTCGAGATTGCGCTGGGCATTGTCAACAGCCGACTGCTGCTGCAGATAGGAAGGATTTTGCTCAACGGGTTGATCTGCGCTGCCGCCAAGCTGCGCCAGCGTTGCCGCCGCTTCTGCCTTGGCAACATCGACCTTTTGCTGGGCCGCGTCTAGATCGTGCTTGGCCTGATCATAGGTCGCGCGGGACGCGAAGGAGCTTGCATTCAGGTCCTGCTGGCGCTGCAACGACTTTTCGAAAAAAGGAATATCGGCTTCAGCCTGGGTTATCTCCGCCAGCGATTGCTTGTAACTCGCTTCAAGATTGAGAACTTGATTGCGGACTACGCCAAGCTGCGCCTTCGCGCCTGCAAGTGCGATGGCAAAGGGAGAGGCATCGAGACGGAACAGCACATCGCCCTGCTTGACCTGCTGATTGTCGCGGACATCCACCGACTGCACGATACCGGACACGTCGGTGGAAACACCGACCATGTCGGCTTGGATATAGGCGTTGTCGGTCGACATGACCTGACCGCCAGTCGCATAGAAATAGCCGCCAACGATCAAAAGAACCGGCAAAAGCGCAAAAAGCAGCGGACGCTTCAAGCTGCGCCGCGCGCGCGCCGGTGCCGCAGGGGGCGTAGTTCCCTTGGCCACAGGTACGGCAGGCAACGTTTCGATGGCCGTATCGGGCTTTTCCATTACCGGGTCATTGCGAGCGGCATTGTCCGAATTGGCAGGTAGCCGCAGGGAAGGTGAACCGTCAGCCATGATTTTTCTCTCTGTCCTCGACCGGCGTTTGGCATGCGTCGATCAAATTTGTCTTCATAAGGGTCAGTGTTCGAATGAGATGTTCGCGATCTGCATCCGGGACATCGGCAAGCGCTTCAGAGCGGGTGAGATCCGCAACACGGCGAATACCATCGAGGAGTGGCCGCGCCTCTTCGCGGGAGAACAGCAGCCGGACGCGCCGGTCAGTCGGATGCTTGCGACGCTCAATGAGGCCGCGCTCCTCAAGCTTGTCGAGGATACGGACCAGGGTGATTGGCTCGACCTCCAAAAGCTCAGCCAGCCCCGCCTGGTGGATTCCCTCGTTTTTTGAGAGATATGCCAGTGTCTGCCATTGCGACCGCGTAAGGCCCAAATCCTTTGCACGCTGTTCGAAACGCTTGCGCAACAGGCGCGCGACCTCGTGCAGCAGAAAGCTCAGTGTTGGTGCATTGTCCATGAGGGGTGTGCAAACTCATAAGGATGCTTATAACAGTCATGCATATAGCAAGGGTGCTAGGAGATTTAAAGGCGACAGCTTGCCTCAGGCAGAAAAAAATTGCGTCAGACCTTCAACATGTCGTGAAG
>NZ_JBFUMG010000190.1:0-11155 GCF_054049495.1 Phyllobacterium sp. P5_D12
CCGCAAGGCCGAGGATCGACAGAAGCCCCGTCACGATCAGCCCCTTGTAGAGAGCACCCATGATGGAATTATTGGCGCCAAGCTTGACGAAGAACGTGCCGGCGATAGAGGTGACGATGCACGCGCCGCAGATGGCCAATGGGTAGAGCATGACCGCACTGAGGACGGGCGTTGCGGCAAAAAAGATTGCACCGAGAACCATGGTGGCGACGATCGTCACCGCATAAGTCTCGAACAAATCGGCTGCCATGCCGGCGCAATCGCCGACATTGTCTCCGACATTATCGGCGATCGTTGCAGGGTTGCGGGGGTCGTCTTCAGGGATACCAGCCTCGACCTTGCCAACGAGATCACCGCCGACGTCAGCACCCTTTGTAAAGATGCCACCGCCGAGACGCGCGAAAATGGAAATGAGAGAGGCGCCGAAACCGAGTGAGACAAGCGCGTCGATCACAGTGCGATCGGCGGGCCCATAACCCATTGGTCCAGTCAGTATCCAGTAATAGACGGACACGCCTAGCAAGGCCAAACCCGCGACCAGCATGCCGGTAATCGCGCCTGACTTGAAAGCGATTTCAAGCCCCGCCGCAAGACTGCGAGATGCGGCCTGTGCAGTACGGACGTTGGCACGCACAGAAACGTGCATGCCGATGAAACCGGCAAGCCCCGACAGCACTGCGCCAATCAGAAAGCCGATCGCAGCCGTTCCGGTAAGCAGAAACCAGACTGCAAGGAAGACGACGACGCCGACGATGGCGATCGTGGTGTACTGACGTGTGAGATATGCCTGTGCGCCTTCACGAATTGCACCGGCGATTTCTTGCATGCGCGCATTGCCCTGGTCCGCCGCGAGCACCGATTTGGTGGCTAGAAACGCGTAGACAATAGACAGCAGACCGCAGGCAATGACCAAAAACAGTATTGTCATGCCACTCCCTCAGATTTTGACCGGAAAAACCCCTCCCCGGGTCATGTTCGGTACGGCACACAAAGAAATCCGCCAGGCCGGCAGAAACGCGACCGTATGTGTAAGGAGTAGCGAAGCAAATGTGAAAACGTCAAGGTCTTTCGCATCTTAGCGAAACGCAAGACGAAAGTAGGGCTTGCCGCCGCACGGATGGCAGGCCAATGTTCAAGGCGGCGTAGTAGTTGTGTGAGACAATGCGTGGATGCAATTTATAACGAACGAGTCCAATTGTTTGCGACGTTCGTGAACAGCGTAGGCTTCGCGATTTTTGCAGTTGGTGGCGTAGCTCCGATGGTGTCGGCTCTATATGGTCCTACCGGACCGACATTGCTCTTGGCTTCTGTCAGCACCATTTGTATCGTTGTTGCAGGTATCATACACTACAGCGCAAGCACTTTCCTCAAGAGGAGAGGCCGTGACCACTCTGCAAATGCTCTCGTTTTTTATAATGCCCGTGGCAGGTTTAATTCTTGCAGGCGCTGTACTTTTCTATGATTGGAAGTACCCCCCAAGCATCATCGCCCTCACGACTCAAAATAGAAAATCAGAATTCTCTTAACGCCGTGGGCCTTTAACGCCCTTGCTCTCACCGCGAAGTTCAAAAGCCAGTCGATCCAGAACAGCATTGACCAGCTTTGGTTCTTCTTCCGAATAAAACGCCTTGGCGATGTCGACATATTCCGACACGATGACAGCCGTTGGGACATCAGCCTTGTTCTTCAGTTCCCAGATGCCGGCCCGCAAGATYGCACGCAGCGTCGAATCAAGACGTGACAGCGGCCAGTCTTCGGTCAGAGCCTGACGGATCATTGGGTCCAGCGTAGTCTGATCGGCAACGACGCCTGAAACAATGGCGCGAAACCATTGCGGATCGGCATCGAGATATTGCTTGCCATCGACTTCCTTGCCGAGACGGTGTTCCTCGTATTCAGCCACGACCTCAAGCACGCCTGTACCCGCTACATCCATCTGATAGAGGGCTTGAACTGCAGCCAGCCGAGCAACGCCACGTTTATTCGCGGTCTTCACGAGAGGGCTTTGCTCGTCTTTTGGAGAAGGCATCGATCAGGCTCCGAGCTTGTCCTTGAGGGCTATCATGCTCAATGCAGCGCGTGCCGCAAAGCCACCCTTGTCCTTGTCTTCACGCCGTGCGCGCGCCCATGCCTGCTCTTCATTCTCGACAGTCAGAATGCCGTTACCGATGGCAATGCTTTCCTCGACAGCAAGGTCCATCAGCGCGCGACAGGATTCATTGGCGACGATATCAAAATGGTAGGTCTCGCCGCGGATGACCGTGCCCAGCGCCACATAACCATCATACTCGGTCCCGCCATCCTCCGCACCATCAAGCGCAAAGGAAATGACAGCTGGCACCTCGAGTGCGCCGGGAACGGTAACAACATCATAGGTGGCATTGGCTTCATCGAGGGCCAATTTTGCACCATTTAGCAAGGCATCCGACAAATCTTCATAGAATCGCGCTTCCACGATCAACAGATGTGGCGCACGCGCCTTTTTTTTCGACATGATAGCTCCGAAGGGAATAAATCCATCCCGATGGTCATCTGAAGCGATTGTCTGCGCTCCGGTGCTCATGAACCCAAAAGTTCACTGCGCCCCGGTTCTCGAAAACCGCATCAGCTAACCTGTCAAGGTGAATTTCAAAAGGTCTCTTTAGTTGTTGGTTCAGGTCCTAGGCTGATTTCGGATATTCTGCAAGCCGTGCAGCGTATCGCGCCATCTGATCTATCTCGATATTGACCCTGTCGCCAACCTTGCGGTCGCCCCAAGTGGTCACCTCCAGCGAATGACGAATGAGGAGAACATCGAACTCGTTGCCATTGACACCGTTGACCGTGAGCGACGTACCGTCAAGCGCGACGGAACCTTTTTGTGCGATGAACCGTGCAAGTTGCCCGGGCACGCGCAGTGTGAAACGAACGGCATCGCCCTCGTCCTCACGCTTGATGATTTCCGCCATTGCGTCGATATGGCCGGATACGAGATGGCCGCCCATCTCGTCACCGAGTTTCAGCGAGCGTTCGAGATTGATGCGTGTTCCTGTCTTCCAGCCGGATATGGTGGTGAGTCGCAGCGCTTCTTCCCAGGCTTCGGCCTCAAACCAGCGCGCATTGGAGCCTCTTTCGGGAAGGGTCGTTACGGTGAGGCAAACGCCGGAGCATGAAATGGATGCACCGATCTCGATCGTTTCCGGATCGTAATTGGTCTCGACACGCAGTAGCACGCCTTCATTGAGCGGCTTCACCTGACCTATCCTGCCAATATCCGTTACAATTCCCGTAAACATCCGCGATTCCCTAGAGAGGTCTGACATATTCGCTGTAGCGATCTTCACCGAAGCGATATTCATGTGACAGGTTGAAACCACGAGCCATATGGGATTGCAGTGCAGGCACTACAACCCCGCTTTCACTACCAATTGCAGACAGACCTTCGAACAGGGCCAGACGATCCACCAGATCTTCCTGCAGGAACGAGCTTGCGACGGTCGCACCACCTTCAACCATCAACGTTGCTACGCCCTGTGCCGCAAGATCGTCCAGCAGCTCCGGCAGTGCGGTCGCACCGCAATCGGTTTCGGTCGCTAGGATGCGGCAACCAGCAGCCTCCAATGCCTGACGTTTGGCTGAATCAGCCTCTGCATTGGCGGCGATCCAAACCGGAACAGTGCCAGCAGTTCTGACAAGAGAGCTATCAAGCGGTAAACGAAGCCGGCTATCGAGCACGATGCGGGTAGGAGAACGGGCCTCCAGGCCCGGCAAACGGCACGTCAGCAACGGATCATCGGCGAGAACCGTCCCGATACCGACAAGGATCGCATCGGACTCGGCCCGCATGAGGTGAACCTGCGCGCGCGATACCGGACCGGTGATCGCAACCTGCCCGTGCCCCTTGCTGCCGATGAAGCCGTCTCTCGAAAGCGCAATCTTTAGAGTCACTTCCGGACGTTTCTTGGAAGATCGAATCAGGTAACCGGCGAGATAATCRGCGGCTTCTGCCCGAAGCACGTTTTCCTCGACTTCGATGCCGCCAGCACGCAGGATAGCATAGCCCTTACCAGCCACGCGTTCGTCGGGGTCGCTTGCGGCCGAGACTACGCGGATCACGCCAGCCGTCACCAGCGCATTGGCGCAAGGGGGAGTCCTTCCGTGGTGGGCACACGGCTCCAATGTAACGTAGGCTGTGGCGCCTCGGGCTTTCTCGCCAGCTTCGAGCAGAGCCTGTGTTTCCGCATGCGGGCGTCCGCCTATGGCGGTAACGCCGCGCCCCACAATCACGCCGTCCTTGACGATCAATGTTGCGACGGAGGGATTTGTTCCAGTCAGCCCCTGATGGGTGCGTGACAAGCGAATGGCCGCTGCCATGTATCGGTGATCAAGAACAGAAGCTGCCATCGGATTCATTCATCCTTGACAGGTTCGGCTGCTATGTCACCGGCGGTAATCTCATCGATGACATCGTGAAAGTCCTTGGCTTCGCGGAAATTGCGATAGACCGAAGCAAAGCGGATATAGGCAATGTCGTCGATGCCCTTCAGCGCGTCCATCACCAGCCGGCCAATCTCATCGGAGCTGACCTCCGGCTCGCCAGAGCTTTCCAGCTGGCGAACGATACCGGATACGGCGCGTTCCACTCGCTCGGGATCGACCTGCCGCTTGCGCAATGCGATTTCAACCGAACGCATCAGCTTGTCGCGGTCGAAAGCAACCTTGCGGCCGCTTTTCTTGACGACGGAAAGGTCACGCAGTTGCACGCGTTCGAAGGTGGTGAAACGTCCGCCGCAATCGGGACAGACGCGCCGACGCCTGATTACGGCACCATCTTCCGCAGGGCGGGAATCTTTCACCTGAGTATCTTCGGACTGGCAATAGGGACAACGCATCGATGAGCTCTCTGAACACGATTCTAAAATCGCTGCAAAGATAATGTCTTTCGGTGCGAGATTAAAGCGTTCCTGCGATACGAACTGTCAACCAATAGACGTAGGAGAACAATCTCCCCGCTGCCGGGGAGATTGTTGCCACCGTATTATCCAAGGTATGGATAGAGCGGGAAGCGGTCCGTCAGCGTAACGACCTTCTGCTGAACCGCTTTTTCAACCGCTGCATTCCCCTCGTCGGAATTGGCCACTTTCAGGCCATCCAGAACTTCCGAAATCAGATTGCCGATTTCGGTGAATTCTGCCGCACCGAAACCACGTGTCGTTCCGGCCGGTGTGCCGAGGCGAACGCCGGACGTAACAAAAGGCTTCTCCGGATCGAAGGGGATGCCGTTCTTGTTGCAGGTGATATTGGCCCGTCCGAGTGCTGCTTCGGCACGTTTGCCGGTTGCATTCTTCGGGCGCAAATCGACCAGCATCAGATGATTATCGGTGCCGCCGGAGACAATATCGAGACCGTTCTTCTTCAATGTCTCGGCCAGCGTTTTCGCGTTGGCGGCGACATTCTGGGCATAGGTCTTGAATTCCGGCTTCAACGCTTCACCGAATGCAACGGCCTTTGCAGCGATGACATGCATGAGCGGGCCACCCTGAAGCCCGGGGAACACGGCCGAATTCATCTTCTTGGCGATCTCCGGGTCATTGCTGAGGATCATGCCACCGCGCGGACCGCGCAACGATTTGTGTGTCGTCGTGGTGACGACGTGCGCGTGCGGGACAGGAGACGGGTGCACGCCAGCAGCAACGAGACCAGCGATATGCGCCATATCGACCATAAGATAAGCGCCAACGCTATCTGCGATTTCGCGAAAACGCTTCCAATCCCAGATGCGCGAATAGGCCGTGCCGCCGGCAAGGATCAATTTTGGCCTGGTCTCATGCGCTTGTTTCTCGATCGCATCCATGTCGAGGAGGTGATCGTCCTGGCGTACGCCATAGGAGACGACCTTGAACCATTTGCCGGACATGTTGACGGGGGAGCCGTGGGTAAGGTGACCGCCTGAATTGAGATCGAGACCCATGAACGTATCGCCCGGCTGCAGGAGGGCGAGGAAAACCGCCTGGTTCATCTGGCTGCCGGAATTCGGYTGCACATTGGCAAATTCGCAGCCAAAGAGCTGCTTGGCGCGCTCGATCRCCAATTCTTCTGCAATGTCAACGAACTGGCAGCCGCCATAGTAGCGCTTGCCCGGATAGCCCTCGGCATATTTGTTGGTCATGATCGAGCCCTGTGCTTCGAGCACCGCGCGCGACACGATGTTTTCCGATGCAATCAGCTCGATCTCATGGCGCTGACGGCCAAGTTCCTTGCGGATGGAGCTGAAAATCTCCGGATCGATTTCTTCGAGCGATGCGTTGAAAAATGTATCTGCATTCGACATGGTGACAGGACCCTCATTTGCCGGTGGGGAATTCATAGGTAATYGCGGCGCATTATCATACTTAAATACCCAAGGCCAATGGCCGGTACGCGAAAAGCAATAGCCCGAAACCGCCCTAACAAAAAGACCGCCCGAAGGCGGTCTGTTTGTTAGGCATGTGGCCGCTACCGATCAGGTGTTCGTTCCGATCGACAGGGCCGCCTGTCCATCCATCTCGTAAATATCGTCGCGCAGGTGGACGACACCGTCGCCCGTCGACCAAGCGCTCACATAGACAAAATGGAGAGGCACGGGATTGGTGACTGCGATCGGCGTATTGACGCCGGTCTTGATCGTCGCTTCCATCGTCTGGCGATCCCAGCCCGGCGTGTCGCGCAATAGCCAGACGTTCAGGTCGCGAACATTCTGCACGCGCACGCAGCCCGAGGAGTCGAAGCGCATCAGCTTGTTGAAAATGCCCTGCTGCGGCGTGTCATGCATGTAAACCGCATATTGATTCGGGAAATTGATCTTCGTCGAGGACATGGCGTTAATCTTGCCCGGATCCTGGCGGAACATCAGCTTGACCGCATCGTCAGTGTTCCAATCGACGGTCTCCGGCGCAATTTCCTCGCGTGTCTGTTCGTTGAACAGCCGGATCTTGTTGCGCGTCAGATAAGTCGGATCCTTACGCATCAGCGGAATGATATCCTTCTGGATAATCGACTTTGGCGCCGTCCAGTAAGGGTTGAGGATGACTTCCTGAATCTTGGAGTCGAGGATTGGCGTCTGGCGATCGATCTTGCCGACAATGGCTGTATGGCGCTGGGCGACACGGCCGGTTTCCACGGCTTCGATCTGCGCTGCCGGAATGTTGACCATGACATAGCGCGGGCCCTGATCGTCGCTGGCGAGCTTGCGCAGGCGCTCAAGGTTGGTGTGCAGCTGGCCGAGGCGAATATCGGCCGAGACATTCATTGCGGCGAGCGAATATTGCCCCATGACACCATCGGCCGGGAGACCATGACGCGACTGGAAACGCTTCACTGCGGCATCGACATACGTGTCGAAAGAATTCGACAAGCCGGCTGTTTCGGCAAGATCACCGGAAATCATCAGGCGCTTGCGCATGGCTGGAACGGAAGGATCAACAACGCCGAGCTGCAACTTCACCGTCGGCTGCACAGTGGGCCAGCCACCGCCGCTGACAATCTGATTATAGGTATTGATCGCGCTCTCGGTAAATGAAACCGTCTCCGGGCTGGCGATCGGCTGGAAGCCGGCAACTTTTGCGCGTGTCGTCGAGCGGGCGTCAAACTGGTCATCCCAGTTACCGCGACGCGGAGCGGCAAGAATTTCACCAATATCCGTCTGCTGTGCAAAGGCCGATGTTGTTACTGCGGCAAGACCAGCAGTTGCCACACCAGTCAAAAAGGCGCGGCGATCAAGTGCTGATGATCCAAATTTCTTCATATTTTGTCCAACCCAACTGGAAATCTGCCGTCAACCTGCCGCTTACAAAGAAAAACAGCCTCGGTCGCGAAAATTATCAGGAACACTCTTAACAAACAGCAACATTCGCACTGATCGCGCAATTGTGATGGTTCAAATGCCGACCAGCCCTCTCCGGCTGTCTATGGAACTTCACTGAATATGTGATGTGGCATTTCCACGGCAATATGGCGGATTAATGACTGGGTGTCTTCGGCGTCGATATCTCGGAAAACCTGGCGAAATACGACCAAAGACGAATTGACGAGGCACGACCAATAATAGGAATATCATCCTTTATTTAAGGGATTTTATTCATGAATGTTTTTGACACACCGGAATACGCAGGCCTCTATCGGAGCGCGGCCTTCGAACCAACTAGACCATCACAAATATATCGGAAAGAATATTATGCAATCACTGCCAAACGATCCAGCCAATATTACCCACGCCTGCCAAGCTATCATAGGCCAGCCGGTCTGGGGCATCCACCAAGGCCACGGTACAGCATTATTTGTAGAATTTGGTGATCCCCACCTGATCGTTCGTGAGCCGTACAAGGCACCATCGAATGCGAACGAAAAGATGAGACGCAGGGCCGCACAGCGGCAAATTACGTTGAGTGGTCGTTGGAGCTTTCTCGTTTTTCCAGGAACGTGGCTGCTGCAACAGGACGGTCTCTCTATCGAATCTAATGATGTGCAGACCGTGGAACGCGATGCTCGACTGTCAGAATTCAATGGTCAGTATCTGGAGACGGTAGCGTTTGACCCCGCAGCAATCGAACTTAAATTTACCTTCGACCTCGGTGCGACGATGATTATTGGACATAACCCCGAGATTGATGACGAGCTCTTGCTTTTCACACCAAAAGGCGGACGAACATTGGGGCTGCGGCCAGATGGTATTTTGACGACGGACATCGGAGCTTAGATCAGAGCAATCTATGGAATGAAACTCCTTGGCTTTAAACAAACAAAGCCCGCCTTCGTTCCGCACGAAGCCGGGCTTTTGCTGTGGATTGCATGGTCTTACATGCGGTAGGCGATAGAGTCGTTCCAGAAGCGGTCGAGGCGCTGGAGTGCCTTGTTCATCGACTGGAATTCTTCCGCCTTGATGCCACCGACATGTTCGATCGATGCGACATGGCGTTCGTAGAGACCCGCGACCAGTTCCGCGACTTCCGTCCCCTTTTCAGTCAGGCTGACCCGGACCGAACGACGGTCGGTGCGTGAACGTTCATGGGAGATGAAGCCGAGCTCGACGAGTTTCTTCAGATTGTAGGAAACATTCGAGCCCAGGTAATAACCGCGGCTGCGCAGTTCAYCGGCGGTCAGTTCCGCATTGCCGATGTTGAACAGCAGCAATGCCTGGATGGCATTGATGTCGCTGCGGCCATTGCGGTCGAACTCATCCTTCACCACGTCAAGCAGACGACGATGTAACCGTTCGACCAACTGAAGTGCTTCAAGATATAGTGTACGCAATGCTGTATCACTTGGTGTTGAACGCTGGTTCTCACCAGACTTTCTCTGTGTGTTGTTCATAGTACCTGCCTCACTGTTGTTTCGGTGTATTTTTCTCACCGTTGAGGAGACACTATCGAATACGCATAAAATTCGACTTAAAACACAGACTTAACAGTGCGTTACCGCGAATGAATCAATTTCAATCTTAATGAAGACTTACCTGATGGGCTTTGCGTGCTGACGCTTCTGCACAAAAAGCACAATCCGGAACAGAATATAAAGCAGCGCCACGCAGCCATGGACGATGGCGATCTGCGGCCTGTAGAAAAAGTAATTCGAGAAAACCGTAAACATGAGCGTTTCGCCCAATGCGGCCACAAACCATATGACCGGGCCCCAGGATACCATCATCCACAAGCCGGTCGACGCCACGGGATAGAGCATGGCAAGCGAGACGGTCGCGACCTTCCACTGCCAGGGCATCAGATCGAAGCGCCAGAGCATGCCTTCATAGTAGCCGCTGAGCTGCGCCCAGTAGCCGACGCCTGCGACGAGGCAATAGATGGAGACAAGCCGCAGGAACCACACGAAGCCGAGTTGAGCCATTGTCGCGTCGAATGGCAGATGGGTCGGCCTATCACTCATATAAATCTATTCATGTCAGTTGCAGTTCCCGCTCGCCCAGTGATGCAAAATAGGCATCGACCATTTCGGGCGTTATATCGTCAATTTTGGCGGGCTGCCACACGGGCATATTGTCCTTGTCCACAAGAAGCGCACGTATGCCTTCATAAAGATCGTGGCTTTCGAGCATGCGGCATAGAATGCGGTACTCCATCTGCATGCATTGATCCATGTCGAGATCGCGGCCGTCTTCGATCTGCCGGAACGTCACATGCAGGCTCGTCGGCGAACGGGTCTTGATGAGATCGAGGAGCTTTTGCGCTTCCTCGCTGCCATTTACGCCGGCGGCAGCCAGGCGGATCACGCAACCGCCCAGTGTTTTCGAATCGAACAGCACGCCGATCATATCGCGGGTTTTTTCGGGCGTTTCATAGTCCGGATTGATGGTTTTGCCGCGCAGTGCCGTTTCGGGATTGCCGGTTCTAATCAGGCTGCGCCGCAGCTTCTCCTTGTTTTCCGCCTTGATGGCGTGGGTGGCAATGCCACTTTGAAGGCAATCGCCCTGGCGGATGCGATTGCCCGTCAGCGCAAGATAAGTGCCGAAATGTTCCGGAAGATGCGGAAGAAAGGCACTTCCTCCAACGTCTGGAAAGAAGCCGATGCCGACTTCCGGCATTGCGAACACGATATTTTCTGTGACGACCCGATACGAGCCATGGACGGAAATTCCAACGCCGCCACCCATGCAGATGCCATCGATCAACGAGATATAGGGCTTCGGAAAGTGCCTGATATAGGCGTTGAGGCGGTACTCTTCGGCAAAGAATTCGTAAAAAGGCTGGCCGGACCGGCCAGCATGATAGACCGCGAGAATATCGCCGCCAGCGCAAAAGGCCCGTCCCTCACCCTCGACAAGGACGCAATGGACATCCTGATCGGCCGACCACGCGACAAGTGCACGATGCATCGCACTGACCATGTTCCGCGTCAGGGCGTTCAAGGCTTTCGGCCGCGTCAGGCGAATAAGGCCAGCCTTGCCGCGGCGCTCGAATGCGACTTCCCCCTCGCCGCCGAAATCGATCTCCATGCTCCCCTCCGAACCTTCGTAGCAGAGGTTAGGAAACTCTGGCACACCGCGTCAATGGATCACATCTAAGGCCGGGCATCTTGGTCAACAGGACGTTCCCTGTTAAAACAATTCCAAACAACGAGGAAATGCCAACGTTCGGCTGAGCAATCATGAACAAACATCCAACGTTTCAAACACGTGCGGCAAGAACAG
>NZ_JBFUMG010000191.1:0-8104 GCF_054049495.1 Phyllobacterium sp. P5_D12
GTGATCATGCATCTTCATTTCGCGGAACATGCCTTCGCGCTGCATCTTCTTCTTGAGAACGCGGAGAGCCTGATCAACATTATTTTCGCGTACGAGTACCTGCACGTTTTATCCTGTATCTCTTAGAATTTCGTTGAGCCTGACTTAAATCCCCAATCCTTGACTATGGGACAACAAACCAGACTTCGCGACGGTCATCCATCRCAAACTAGGGTGGCCATTATCAGAAAGTTCGGGGTATGTCCATGGTTCTGTTGCGGGCAATGGCGGATATTCGGATAGAAATGTCCTTGTCCCTCGTAATTTTAGATTAACCGGCATGCAGCGCCAATCTCCGTCGCAAAATGGCAAAAGAGCTTTAAGCGGATACGATACTGATGCATAAAGCATGGTCCTCGCTCTCAAAATCGATGTCGATTTTTGAACAGGCCATGCAAGTGAACTGGTTCGAACAATCGCTGTGCGATGGCTCAATTGCTGGGCCAAGTTGCTGGGAATGGATGATGCGGAAATATTCGGTGTTTGCCTTGGCCCGCGAGGCCATGCGTGCCCATAAAGGCTGGGATCAGCAATGGAGTTCGCCCGAACCCAAGCCGGAATATGACGTCATCATTGTTGGCGCAGGCGGGCATGGGCTTGCCACCGCATACTATCTTGCCAAGGAGCACGGCATTACCAATGTCGCCGTTCTTGAAAAGGGATGGCTTGGCGGTGGTAACACCGGCCGCAATACGACAATTATCCGGTCCAACTATCTCTATGACGAATCAGCCGGTATCTACGAGCACGCTGTAAAGCTTTGGGAAGGTCTCAGCCAGGACCTCAATTACAATGTGATGTATTCGGCGCGCGGTGTAATGATGCTGGCGCACAACATCCACGACGTGCAGGTGTTCAAGCGGCATATCCATGCCAACCGGCTCAACGGCATCRACAATGAATGGCTGACGCCGGAACAGGTCAAAGAGTTCTGCCCGCCAATCAATCTTTCAGCGGATGCCCGATATCCGATAATCGGCGCAGCGCTGCAACGGCGTGGTGGCACGGCCCGGCACGATGCCGTTGCCTGGGGTTACGCCCGTGCAGCCGCCGATCGCGGCGTTCACATTATCCAGAATTGCGAAGTGACGGGAATTCGCCGTGCGCCAAATGGAGCAGTTGTGGGGGTCGATACCAATCGCGGCCCGATCAATGCCAAGAAAGTCGGCGTTGTGGCAGCTGGTCATACCTCCGTCATTATGAACATGGCCGGCGTGCGCATGCCGCTTGAAAGCTATCCGCTGCAGGCGCTGGTATCCGAGCCGGTCAAGCCACTCATCCCTTGCGTGATCATGTCGAACACAGTTCACGCGTACATCTCGCAGTCTGACAAGGGCGAGATGGTTATTGGCGCTGGCACCGACCAATACACGTCCTATTCGCAGACCGGCGGCCTCCACATCATCAACCACACGCTCGATGCGATCTGCGAGATGTTCCCGGTTCTGACACGATTGAAGATGCTGCGCTCCTGGGGCGGCATTGTCGATGTGACGCCGGATCGCTCGCCGATCCTGGCCAAGACCCCTGTGTCCGGGCTCTATGTGAATTGCGGCTGGGGCACCGGAGGTTTCAAGGCGACGCCGGGCTCGGGCAACGTGTTTGCCCATACGATCGCTCGCGATGAGCCGCACCGGATCAACGCGCCGTTCACGATCGAGCGCTTCACCACCGGGCGTTTGATCGACGAGGCCGCCGCCGCTGCCGTTGCGCACTGATTTTCAAGAAACGAGATAGAATCATGCTTCTCATCAAATGCCCTTATTGCGAAGAAGAGCGCCCGGAACTCGAATTCCGCAATGCCGGGGAAGCGCATCTCGTGCGCGCCAATCCGATCATCGAGCAGTCGGACGACGATTTTGCCGGTTTTCTCTATTTTCGCCAGAATCCTAAGGGGCTGCAATTCGAACGCTGGCGCCATATTCATGGATGCGGCCGGTTCTTCAATGCGGTGCGCGATTCTGTCTCGGACAAATTCCTGACGGTCTACAAGGCCGGCGAGCCACGTCCTGATGTCAGTACGCTGCTGTCACCGGCGGCTGCCGAAACCAAACCCCCCGTAACGAAACGCTCCCGCGCCAAGAAAGTGGAGGTATAAGCCAATGAGTACCTCTACCCACTCCGGCAGTAACCGTATCCCTGGCGTAGGCCGCTTGACCCCGGCGAAGACCGTTCGCTTTACATTCGACGGGCAGAGCCTGACCGGCCTCGAAGGTGATACACTGGCCTCGGCACTGCTCGCCAACGGTATTCATCTGGTCGGCCGCTCGTTTAAATATCACAGGCCGCGCGGCATTCTTTCTGCCGGCAGCGAAGAGCCGAATGCGCTGGTGGATATCGAACGCGACAAGTCGCGCAAGCAGCCGAACGTGCGTGCGACCGTGCAGGAGATTTACGACGGTCTCAAGGTTAAATCACAGAATCGCTGGCCGTCGCTGACCTTCGATGTCGGCGCGATCAACGACGTGTTTTCACCGATGTTGCCCGCGGGCTTCTACTACAAGACTTTCATGTGGCCGAAGTTCGCGTGGAAAACGATTTACGAGCCGAAGATTCGTGCGGCTGCGGGACTTGGCGTGGTTCCGGGCGAGCCGGACACCGACCGCTATTCCAATCGGTTTGCTCATTGCGACTTGCTGGTTGTCGGCGCGGGTGCCGCTGGCCTGACTGCTGCTCTCAGCGCAGCGTCGACCGGAGCAAGCGTGATAATCTGCGACGAACAAGCCGAGCCAGGCGGTGCACTGCGTTATGAAAGCGATGTGATCATCGACGGTACGCCGGGTTATGAATGGGCCGTTGCAGCCATCGAGACGTTGCGTGCGATGGACAATGTCACCGTCCTGACCCGTACGACAGCTTTTGGCTACTATGCCCAGAATTTTGTCGGTCTGGTAGAACGCATCAGCGACCATTTGAGCAATCCAGCGTCCGATATGCCGCGTGAGCGGCTATGGCAGATTCGGGCAACAAAGGTCGTGCTGGCCACGGGAGCCATCGAGCGCCAAATGGTCTTTGCCAACAATGACCGCCCGGGTGTCATGCTCGCTTCGGCAGCGCGAATATTCCTCAATCAATATGGCGTCGCCATCGGCCGTAAGGTCGGTGTCTACACCTCAAACGATTCAGCCTATGCGGCGGCGATCGACCTCAAGCGCGCGGGTATCGACGTGCCCATTATCGTGGATACGCGCGACAATCCAACACCGGCCGTCGTGGACGCTGCCCGCTCACTCGATATCGAAGTCCTGACGGGCCACGCCGTTTTCAGTGCCGGCGGCAAGCGGCGCGTGTCGTCGATGTCTATCCAACCGACGAGGGGCGGCAGCGAGCGCAAGGTCGCCGTCGATGCGTTGATCATGTCCGGCGGCTGGACGCCGTCGGTGCATCTGTTTTCGCAGTCTCGCGGCAAGGTCGCATGGGATGCGGCAAACGAGCGCTTCCTGCCGGGCACCTACGCGCAGGAATGCGTTTCGATAGGAGCCTGCAATGGAACCGACGGTTTGCAGACAACGTTAGAGGAGGCCTATGCAGCGGGCGGAGGCAAGGGCAAAGCTATCGTTGCGACCGGCGGCACCAATTGGATTGGCGGCATGATTGGCTCGGCGCCCGGCGCCGGTGCCGACACAACGGTCAAGGCTTTCGTCGACTTTCAGAACGACGTTACGGCCAAGGATGTACGGCTGGCCGTGCGTGAGGGCATGCACTCCATCGAGCATGTCAAACGCTTTACCACCAATGGCATGGCGACCGATCAGGGTAAAACGTCGAACCTGCACGGCCTCGCGATTGCCGCCGAGGCTCTGAACCGGCCGATCCCCGCCGTAGGTCTGACGACATTCCGCGCTCCATTCACGCCGGTTACCTTTGGCGCGATTGTCAATCACGCGCGGCATGATCTGTTCGATCCGACACGCCGCACGCCTATGCACGGCTGGCACCAGACGTACGGCGCTGCTTTCGAGGACGTCGGTCAATGGAAGCGTGCCTGGTACTACCCGCAGGCGGGCGAAGACATGCACACTGCGGTCAATCGCGAATGTGTTGCCGTGCGCAACCAAGCCGGTATCTTCGATGCGTCGACGCTTGGCAAGATCGAAGTCGTAGGCCCGGATTCTGCAAAATTCCTCGAGCTGCTTTACACCAATCCTTGGGAAAAGCTTGGCGTCGGGCGTCTACGCTATGGCATCATGCTGCGTGAGGACGGCTTCATCTACGATGACGGCGTTGTCGGGCGCCTGGCAGAAGACCGGTTCCATGTGACAACGACGACGGGCGGCGCACCGCGCGTCATGCATCATATGGAAGACTATCTCCAGACCGAATTTCCGCATCTTGATGTCTGGCTGACTTCGACAACCGAGCAATGGGCGGTGATTGCCGTGCAGGGCCCCAAGGCCCGCGAGATCATCGCGCCACTGGTCGAAGGCATTGATATGTCCAACGAGGCCATGCCGCATATGAGCGTGCGCGATGGGACGATCTGCGGTGTGCCGACACGACTGTTCCGCATGTCGTTTACGGGCGAGACGGGTTATGAAATCAACGTGCCGTCCGACTATGGCCGGGCCGTCTGGGAGGCCGTCTACGAACGGGGCAAGCCTTTGGGCCTGACGCCCTATGGCACCGAAACGATGCATATCCTGCGTGCCGAAAAGGGCTACATCATCGTTGGCCAGGATACGGACGGGACCGTCACACCGCATGATGCGGGGCTGACCTGGGCCATCGGCAAGAACAAGACGGACTATGTTGGCATTCGCGGCCTTTTACGGCGGGACCTAGTGGCCAATGGCCGTAAACAGCTTGTCGGTCTGAAGACGGTTGATCCGACGACAGTTCTGGAAGAGGGGGCGCAAATTGTCGCTAACCCGAACCAGCCAGTGCCGATGACCATGATCGGTCACGTGACATCGTCCTATTGGTCGGAAAATTGCGGCCGCTCCATTGCTTTGGCTCTGGTGATCGACGGATCGAAGCGGCTTGGCGAAACGCTGTACGTGCCGATGCCGAACGGCGTGATCGAAGTTGAAGTCACCGGCACGGTATTTTTCGATGAGAAGGGGGAGCGTTTAAATGGTTGAGATGACTGTAAACCGCTCTATGGCAACACGACGTCATCCGCTGCAGGCGGGCCAGGTGGATGTCGCTTCCGTCTCGGTCACCCTGGCTGAAAACGCGACCCGTATTTCGCTTCGCGCCAAGAATGATGCCGTTAGCGCGCTGTCCAAGGCGCTGGGTTTAACATTGCCCATGAAGCCGAAGACTTCCACGTCCAGCGGCGGCCGTGCCGTACTTTGGCTTGGCCCGGACGAATGGCTGATCGTCGACAATGCCGATAGTGCTGTTGTTGCCGATCTTGCCAAGGCGAAAGTGCTGCATTCGGCGGTCGACATTTCACATCGTAATGTCGGGATTGTCGTGAACGGCAGAGGAGCCGCCGCGGTCATCAATGGCGGTTGCCCGCAGGACCTGTCGCTGAATGCTTTCCCGGTGGGCGCTGCGTCGCGGACAGTCCTCGGCAAAATCGAGATCGTCTTGTGGCGGACAGGCGAGGACGCTTTCCGCGTCGAGTGCTGGCGATCATTTTCCAATTATGCCTATGCATTTCTGCAGGAATCCGCGCGAGACGTTGCTATCTAGTGAATTCCTGATTTTTCGTATGTCAAAGAACCGGGTGTGCTTGCCCCTTGCCACGCCCGCTTTCGCGTCTGGCTATTGTTTGCATGTTGGGAAGACGGGCGGTCGTCGAAGCGCGTCTTGGTAGATAAGTAGTGCGATCCGAAGACCGCCCGCTAACGTTKTCCCCCTGCCGGCCAGCTTCTGCTTGTTCCGCGGGGCGAGTGGATGAACGCCTGGAGTCCGGGCCCATCGTCGCCGTCGGTGCAGTGTCCGCACGATTGGCGTTGGCGTCAACAATGGAGGCAATATCTGCCTAAAATGCGCAGATTGACCTCCGAAGACGAACAGGTCGGCCAGCGCTTGGGTCCGTTGCCCGCCCGCTGACACGCCGTCCTTCCCCACTTTCGAACGGCTCCGGAAGCAGCTCCCCATGGAAAGGACGGGCATAGGATAGCCGAGGTTTGGAGGTGTTGGATAAATGGCCGTAGATTGTCAGCGAACGAAGCGCAGACAGTCGATTCCGATTATCTCTCCCCTTGCGGGAGAGAAAGCGATTTCAGCATCTTAGCCCTTGCTAAGTGCTAGAAATCGCAAGTGAGGGGATCTGYGCCAGCATGAAAACTTATCCCCGCTCTTGGATTTTCTAAGGGTTAGCTACGCTAACACCAAGAAAATCCTACCGGGGCGAGCCACGGGTCTCGCCCGCCTTCGGCCCCCCACAAGGGGGGAGATAAGAGCGCTCCTACTTCCCGCCCTGAGCGATGATCTCCTCGCCGCCAATCACGAGCCGCAGGCCGAGATCACCCATCTTGCGACGGGCAAGAAAGCGCGGACGACGACGGTGCGGCTCGCGGCCCTGACGGCGCTCTTTTGGCGCTGCAACAGCAACCGGCCCGATGCTCTGTTCCAGCTCCCGTGCGACACCGTCTTCCTCGACCAGCATCATCGGCAGTTTGAACAGGGCCGACCAGGCACGCCAATCCGCAGCGATATCGTTGAGATCATGCGCAACCAGCAACGGCACAGAGAGATGCGGGTCCGTGTGCATAAGTTCCAGAGTTACCGTGATATCCCCAACGTCGTCTTCGGCTGCGCGCGCTGTGACGCCAAGAAAGGCACAGGCGGGCAAGGCGAGCGAAACGGGCAGATGACTTGCCGGCAGCAGCCGCTTCACCACCGCACCGCGTTCGTGCAGCGTGAAAGTGATATCGTCACGGTCGTCGCGCGTGGCGTAAGTGACCGTCTGTGGCAGATGGAATGGGTCAAGCCGGAATTCCCGACCTGCCCAAACCGGCTTGGCTCCGGTTTTCTTCATGTGACGCCTTCTGTCGATCCTGAGAGCCGGTTTTCCGGTCTTCTCTGTATTTCCCTGTAGTGCGGACCATTTTCCGGTCTCGTTAGGGCAACAATAGGCGCCAACTCTCCCAATCCCGCTTAACGAACGGGGTTAACTCTTTCTGATTAGGTGGAATGGTTATCGAAACCCAACCGGCACCAAGATTCCGGTAAGGGGTATGAACAGATGATTGACGGAATCAGATCACTTTTCCGGGGTTCATGATACCCGCAGGATCAAAGGATTTTTTTATCCGGCGCATGAGATCGAGCGCTACCGGGGATTTCGTCCCGGCAAGCTCCTTGCGCTTCAACTGGCCAATGCCGTGCTCTGCGGAGATCGAACCTCCATAGGCACGGACGATATCGTGGACACTCTTGTTGACTTGAACCCAGCGATCGAGAAACGCCTGCTTGTCGGCGTCTACCGGTTGGGAAATATTATAGTGCAAATTGCCATCGCCCATGTGGCCGAAGGAAACAATACGTGCGCCCGGGATGAGATCGAGGACGACGGCGTCAGCCTCGGCGATGAAGTCAGGGATACGGGCGACCGGAATGGAAATGTCATGCTTGATCGAGCCGCCTTCCGGCTTCTGGGCGTCGGACATAGCCTCCCGCATGTGCCAGAATGATTTCTCCTGCGCCGTACTCTCCGCAATCGTTGCATCTTCTACGAGCCCGGCTTCGAAGGCTTCGGTCAAGATAGCTTCTATGGTCTCCCGAGCATCCTCGGTCGAGCGCGACGAGGAGATATCGATCAGCACATACCAGTTGTGCGGCGCCTCCAGCGGGTCGCGGACGCCGTCCGTGTGGGCTACCGAAAACTCGACACCGATACGCGGCATCAGCTCGAAGCCGGTCAAGGATGATCCGGCGTGGGTTTGCGCGAGGCTCAAAAGCTTTAGAGCATCATCTGGACTGGCAAGACCTGCATAGGCGACACCCTTGCCCTTCGGCAGCGGGAAGAGTTTCATGACTGCCGCGGTGATCACGCCGAGCGTACCTTCCGCGCCGATAAAAAGGTCTTTCAGATCATAGCCGGTATTGTCTTTCTTGACAGTTCGAAGATCGTTCAGGATTTCGCCCGTGGGAAGCACAACCTCTACCC
>NZ_JBFUMG010000192.1:0-8040 GCF_054049495.1 Phyllobacterium sp. P5_D12
AGCAAGAACCGCAAAAGGATAAGACAACTCTGGAAAGTCGAGGGAAACCTCGCGCCGAAGGTGTAAGTGCAGCCGGACGCAAGTCCTAAGCTGCGCGAGTCTCTCAGGCTTCCGACAGAGGGGCAAAGAAACGGTCCGTCCTTGTGGCGGGGATCTTTGCACGACTCTGGAGTAAAAATGGGCGCTGAAAAAAACCTGAAATCATTGCCGCTTGATGATCTGCATAAAGCCGCCGGTGCGCGCTTTGGCGGGTTTGCAGGCTGGTCCATGCCAATCACTTATCCATTGGGGGTGATGAAAGAGCATCTGCATACACGCGAGAAAGCCGGGCTGTTCGATATCTCGCACATGCAGCTGTTTGATATTGCAGGACCTGGAGCAGCGGCGCTGCTATCCCATATTTGCCCGTTGGGCGCAGATACGCTGGCGACAGGGCAATCCAAATATACATTCTTCCTCAACGAGCAGGCGGGCATTCTCGATGATCTGATTGTCACGAGGCTCAGCGAAGACCATTTCATGGTCGTCGCCAATGCCGGCAATGCAGCCGCTGACGAAGCGCATTTGCGCGACGTTGCGAAGGGCTTTGATTGCAGGATCGACGCGCTCGATTGCGTGTTCCTCGCTATTCAGGGACCGCAGGCGGTGGATGTGCTGCGCGTGGCCGGAGTTCCCGGAACAGAGCTTGCGTTCATGCATGGCTTCGAGCCCAAGCCTGGCTGGTTCATGAGCCGCTCGGGCTATACGGGCGAGGACGGTTTCGAGATCGGCCTGCCAGCAGATGAAGCGCGCGAACTCGCGACCGTGCTCCTTGCAGACGAACGCGTGGCGTGGGTCGGGCTTGCTGCGCGCGACAGTCTGCGACTGGAGGCCGGCCTCTGCCTGCATGGCCAGGACATCACGCCCGAGATTGATCCCGTCGATGCGGGTCTTACCTGGGCGATCACCAAGCCAGTGCGCGAAAAGGCCGGGTTCATCGGTGCCAAAGCTCTGCTCGACAAGATCACCAAGGGCGCGGCACGAAAACGTGTAGGTCTGAAACCCGATAGCCGCCAGCCGGTTCGGTCTGATTCCATTCTGGTCGATATCCACGGCAATGCGGTCGGTGTGGTGACATCGGGCGGTTTCGGGCCCTCGGCAGGCTTTCCTGTCGCGATGGGCTATGTCGGCAAGGATTTCGCCCCCATTGGTACCCAGGTTTTCGCTGAAGTGCGCGGTAACCGCATTGCGCTCCACGTTCATTCACTTCCCTTCACCCCACATCGCTACCACAAAGGATAATTCAGATGGCAGCCACATATTTTACCGAAGATCACGAATGGGTCCGCGTCGAGGATGGCATCGCCACCGTGGGCATTACCGATCATGCGCAGGACCAGCTCGGCGATCTCGTCTTCGTTCAATTGCCGGATGTCGGTCAATCCCTGTCGAAGGGCGATGCCGCTGTTGTGGTGGAATCGGTCAAGGCGGCTTCGGATGTCTATGCGCCGCTGGACGGCGAAGTGACTGAAGTCAACGAGGCGACGGCAAGCGATCCCGCGCTGGTCAATTCTTCGGCAACCGGCGATGGCTGGCTATGGAAGATGAAATTGTCCGACACGGACCAGTTGACCGGTTTGCTCGACGAAGCCGGCTACAAAGCGATTATTGGTTGATCGATCATGAATAAAAGCATTTTTCCCTTTTCCGACCGCCATATCGGCCCGAGCATACAGGGCTCACGCGCAATGCTGGCGGCACTAGGCATTCCCTCGCTGGAAACCCTGATTTCGCAGGCTGTGCCGAAATCCATTCGTCTGGAACGGCCGCTAAATATCCCCGAAGCTGCCAATGAGGCAGAAGCACTGGCAGAACTTAGCCTCAAGATGGGTCAGAACAAAACCCATAAGAGCTTCATCGGGCAGGGCTATCACGGCACGCACGTCCCTGCGGTTATCCAGCGCAATCTCTTTGAAAACCCCGCGTGGTACACGGCTTATACGCCCTACCAGTCAGAGATAAGTCAGGGACGGCTGGAGCTGCTGTTCCATTTCCAGACACTGGTTACAGAACTGACAGGCTTGCCGGTTGCATCCGCATCGCTGCTGGATGAGGCGACCGCTGTGGCGGAAGCCGTTGGCATCGCCTACCGTCATCATCGCGAAAAGCGCAACCGCATCGTTCTTGCCGGAGAAGTGCATCCGCAGATCCTCGATGTGGTCAGGACCCGCGCCGAGCCTCTTGGCATGAGTGTGAACGGCGGCGAGATTGATGCCAGTGTCGCGGCGATCATCGTACCCTGGCCTGACACCTATGGTGTCTATGGCGATCACTCGGCGATCATCAAGGCTGCAAAAGCGACCGGCGCGCTGGTTATTGTGGTCGCGGATCCCCTCGCACTGACAATCACAGCTTCCCCCGCTTCGCTTGGAGCGGATATCGCCGCTGGTTCCATGCAGCGCTTCGGCGTTCCTATCGGCTATGGTGGACCGCACGCAGCATATCTCGCAGTGAGCGATAATCTTACCCGGCTTATCCCCGGACGTCTGGTTGGCCAGTCAGTAGACAGCAAGGGACGGCCGGGCTACCGCCTTGCGCTGCAGACTCGCGAGCAGCATATCCGCCGCGACAAGGCGACATCGAATATCTGTACCGCGCAGGCACTGCTTGCCAATATGGCTGTGTCCTTCGCCATCTGGCATGGCCCGCAGGGACTTCAGGCTATCGCTGCCCAAGTTCATGCAAGAGCTGCGCGTCTTGCGGCGGGACTTGCGGCTGCCGGCCTCAAGCTTGGCGGAGAACGCTTCTTCGATACGATAACGGTCAGCGTCCCCGGCAGGGCGACTTCCATTGCTGACGCTGCCGAAAAGGGCGGGCGCTTGCTCCGGGTCATCGATCATGACCGGCTCGGCATTACCGTTGACGAGACGACAACGGACGGGGACCTCAGCGCACTTGCAGCGCTGTTCGGTGCAAGCCTGCCGAATGATCCCGGCGTAAAGCTGCCAAGCACCCGGCCAGCTGAAGGGTTCATGACCCAGGCCGTGTTTCATCAGCAGCGTTCCGAAACCGAGATGATGCGCTTCCTGCGCCGGCTCGCCGACAAGGATCTGGCACTTGACCGGGCCATGATCCCGCTGGGCTCCTGTACGATGAAGCTCAACGCCGCAGCTGAAATGCTGCCCGTCAGCTGGCAAAGCGTTGCCAATGTGCACCCCTTTGCGCCATCCGATCACGCGCTCGGGTATCAATCGCTGACGGATGATCTTGAAGCGTGGCTGTCCGAGATTACCGGATTCGATGCGGTTTCCCTGCAGCCGAATGCAGGCAGTCAAGGCGAATATGCGGGCTTGCTTGCCATCCGCCGCTATCATCTCGACCGCGGCGACGACAATCGCGATGTGTGTCTCATTCCGGAATCCGCACATGGCACCAACCCGGCCAGCGCGCATATGGCGGGCATGCGCGTGGTCGTCGTTGCCTGCGAAGAAGCGGGTGATATCGATCTCGACGATCTGAAGGCCAAAGCCGAGAAGCACAGCGAAAGTCTCGCAGCGCTGATGATCACCTATCCCTCGACGCACGGTGTGTTCGAGGAGGGCGTGAAAGATATTTGCGCGGTTATCCACGGCCATGGCGGACAGGTTTATTTCGATGGCGCTAACCTCAATGCGCTGGTTGGTCTGGCTCGTCCCGGCGATATCGGGGCAGATGTTTGTCATATGAACCTACACAAGACCTTCTGCATTCCGCATGGCGGAGGTGGCCCGGGTGTAGGGTCAATCGGCGTCAAAAAACACTTGGCACCATTCCTGCCCGGGCATGTCGCTAACGGTTCAGGGCACGCGGTTTCGGCTGCACCATTCGGCAGTGCATCGATCCTGCCTATCACCTGGATGTATATCCGAATGATGGGCGGCGACGGATTGAAGCGTGCCACGGAAATGGCAATCCTCAATGCCAATTACATTGCCGAACAGCTGAAGGATACCTATCCCGTGCTGTTCCGGGGTCGCAATGGCCGCGTGGCGCATGAGTGTATCCTCGATACGCGGGTGTTGAAGGAAAGTGCCGGGATCAATGTCGAAGACATTGCCAAACGGCTTATCGACTATGGCTTTCACGCGCCGACCATGTCCTGGCCGATTGCTGGAACGCTGATGGTCGAGCCGACCGAGTCGGAATCGAAACGTGAGATCGACCGGTTCTGCGATGCGATGATTGCCATTGCCAACGAGGCGGCAAAAGTCGCGAGCGGTGAGTGGCCAAAGGACGATAATCCGCTGGTAAATGCACCGCATCCAGCCGGTGATGTTCTGGCCGATGGCTGGTCACATCCTTACAGCCGCAGCGAGGCGAGCCTGCCGGCTGGCGAAAGCGAGGACAACCCGAAATACTGGCCTCCCGTTTCCCGCATCGACAATGTTGCTGGCGACCGCAATCTGGTTTGCTCCTGCCCGCCGATGCAGGCTTATAGCTAGATCTCGCCTATTGCTGGGGCGCCGAGACGTATCCCGGCGCCTCAGCGCCTCAGTCACCAGTTTGGTGTCAGGTGCAATTCTTCATTGCTGTTGCCCTTGGCGGGAACGAGTTCCGTTGCCAGCTGACGCAATGCAAGCGGCAAGGCCTGCAAGTCGCTGGATTCAAAGGAAAGATGCGGCAGTTGCTTGGAGATAAGTTCGGCAACGATCCGTGCCTGCTGTCCGTCCCGCATACGCTTGGCCGCATCGCGATCGACACGCCGTGACAACCACAATTTATGCAGCGCGAAGGCCCGGGGGTCTGGACAGGAATAAGCCAACGGGTAGCCTCGCTCATCGATTACTACAGCCTGCGTTTTCGGACTGTTGACCAGCCAGGATAGCCCCTCGATTTCGATCGCCTGCAGATCGTCGGCATCAGCGCTGAAACGTGTCTTTTCTTTTGATGACATGACGTCTTTTGGTACGGGTTTGATGAGGTCCACCAGAAAACCATCCCGGTTCGCTGCCCGGTAGCCGTTCTTGGCTAAAGGCACAAAGGAATGGTCGATTTTCTGCAGAAGGCCGATCAATCCTTTATGAGAAAAATCCTTGGTTATCAGCCGCAGGTTGAATCGCGAATCCATCAACAAGTCGACATCCTGCGTCGAAAGCAATCCGCTGGTAATGTGAACGGCGGCCATGCGTTCATAGACAAACAGTGCATTGGTGCCGACAACATCAATGGCCGTGCCGATAAGACCGAGCTTGTCAAGCGCACGGAGAATACGTGCCGTCAAAAGCGGTACACGACCCAAAGCCATCGCTCGATTGACCGGGGCCAATTCATCCAGGCGTTGAGCCAAGCGCGCTACGCGCTCCTTGGAATTGTCGCGGCCAGCATGGAACTGGTTATAGATCGTCTCGGTTTCATGCGATCGCGGGCCCAAAGATTTCCATATTCCGTTGGTCTTTTTGTAGAGATATTCCTTGTCATTCGTGCTTTTCTTCCACGACATCGACCCGGAAAAGCGCTGCTCATATTCCTTCAAGCTGGTCCGATAGACCTCATAACCCTGCGCAGTGTCGATGTGCTGGCGAATCTGTTCAGAGGATAGTTCATTGAATTTACTCATCTTATCCCTATGAGATAGCAAATGGAGTGTGAAAGGGATAATATCACATCTGTTCGAGTTTAAAATGCTGATTTACAACATATTATCCCCAAGTCGTCAAAATCAGGCGCAAAAGGGATAATGTAATAAGTTCCGCAAATCGCCGATATTGCAGGCTGAATTTACCCGTTTGCTTACGTTCAGCAGTTCCATAATTAAGCTTATGCAACTTTATCGTTGCCGGAGGTGGATTCTAATTCGAAGTGCGACACGTTAATAATATCAACGTGTTAGCTTTGGAGAAGAATGCATGCCTCGCCTCTACGTGCAGCTCGATCTGGATGAACGTCGCAAACTGTATCGGCTTCGAGAAAAGAAACTGCCCGTTGATGAGATCGCCAGCCTGCTCGGCAGGCATCGTTCGACGATTTATCGCGAACTGAAACGCAACCATTTCCACGACCCGCAATTCAAACAATACAGCGGCTATTACCCGCTGACGGCCAACGACCTGTGTTTGCGTCGCCGTCATGTCCGGCGCAAGCTTGTCCGTTATCCAGGTTTGCGCGCTATGGTGATCGATCGTCTGCGCAACAGCTGGTCACCCGAACAGATCGCCGGACGATTGAAGACCGATGGCGTCAGTCCTTTTCGGATCTGTACGGAAACCATCTATCGGTTCGCTTATAGCCAGCATGGCCGCGAGCTGATGCTGTACCGGTATTTGCCGGAAGGCCGACGGGCACGCCGCCGCCGTGGCAGTCGTAAGCCGCGCGGCTCTCATATCCCTGTGTACTGCAGCATTCACAATCGCCCCGATACGATCAAGGAACGCAGCAGCTTCGGCCATTGGGAGTGCGATCTGATGGTGTTCCGCAAGGAATACGGTCAGAGCAATCTCACCTCACTGGTCGAACGCAAAAGCCGCTATACGCTGCTGATGAAAAACAATGATCGTCAATCATTGCCAATCATGGAAAAGATCATCACCGCACTCGAACCACTGCCCGCACCGGCATGCCAGAGCTTCACTTTTGATCGCGGCACAGAGTTCATGGGCTGGCGGCATCTGAAGAATGGCCTCGGTGCCAGGAGCTATTTCTGCGAGCCGAATTCACCCTGGCAAAAAGGCACTGTCGAGAACACCAACCGGCGCATCCGGCGCTTCCTGCCGCGCGACACCGACCTGATGCAGATCGATGGCCCATACCTCAGCCGGCTCTGTCGCGATCTGAATACCACCCCGCGCAAATGCCTCGGTTACCGAACACCAGAAGAAGTCTTTGCCCAGCACTTGCAACAGCTATGAACTCAACTACCCTCACCCCATGCCTGTCGCACTTCAGATGGAATCTACAGGATGGATGAGTGCCACATGCCGCGAATGCCTATTGAGATTGGGCGGCGTGTTGTGCTCGGCCAGCCGCTCTATATTTTTCAAGAATTATCGGATCAATCGTAAACAATTCCTGCGCTCGACCGACGCCGCGCAGCGCGAAGCGGCCAACCGATACCAGTTTTGCGCGCAGTTCTTCAGGCAGAGCTGCGGCGAAACGGTCGGAAAGGAGAACGTCCTGATCAACCGACCGGCACATGGAGGCAATGCGGCTGACTTCGTTGACTGCAGGTCCGACAACGGTAAAGTCCAGCCGCGTATCGCTACCGATATTGCCATAGAAGACCTCGCCGATATGAACGCCAAGATAAACATCCGTTGCGGGCGCACCGCTGGCCTTGCGCGTCTTGTTGAGTACCACCACGCGCTTGCGCAGGTGCATCTGCGCTTTCAATGCGGCGGTAGCCGCGCTTGCCGAATCCTCTTCGGTGAAAATCGCAAGTATGCCATCCCCGATCAGCTTCAATACATCGCCGCCCGCCTCCTGCACCGATGAAATGACGGCTTCAGCGTAGTCGTTCAACATGGGGATGATCGCATCAGGTGCAGCTGCATCGGAGATACGGGTGTAGTCCCGCAAGTCGGAATACCATAGCACCGCCTCGATGCGCTCGGCCGAACCGCGGTTGATCCTCCCTGCAAGCACCCGTTTCGCTGCATCACGGCCGAGATAGACGTCGGCCAGTGTTCTGACGATGCGCGTGAGCGAAGCGCATTTGACGGCGAGAGCGAGACCCCTCACCAATCGCCTGAGCGCGTCTACATCGTTCTCGGAGAAACCCTCTGAATCAGCGGTCGACCAGGAGGAATAGAAGCAGTCCATCTCGCCGATGCTGCCTTCACTCGAAAACCGATTCATGAAAGCGAGATAATCGGTACAACCCTCGCTCTTGAGAGTCGTCAGATGACGGAAGCTGATATTATCAACCTCGGCAAGCCGATGGCGCATCTCGTCCTCGCCGATTTGCAGGAGATGGTAGAAAGTCGAATTCTGCCAGTTGTCAGCGCTTTCGCCTTGCTGTGAGGAGCCATATTCGATGATGGCTTTCTCGACTTCCCCGTCCCGGCGCCACGGGAATGCCCTTCCCTC
>NZ_JBFUMG010000193.1:0-7931 GCF_054049495.1 Phyllobacterium sp. P5_D12
GTCTAAGGAGCGATGGCAACGCGATTGAAATTACCGAGCTATCCTATCTGAAGTTTCTTGAGAGGATGTAGCCTTCGGTTACACGTTTCAGGCTCACGGGCGAATGGGATTATTCCCATCCATGGTTGAATCTGTTTCTGCCGGCGAGCGGGACGGCCGAATTTGTAAAAACACAACCGAGGCCTTACGGCCTGAGGAGATGGGTGCTTCGGGAGTTTTACTTCTATACCCTCTGAAGAGAAGCAATTTCCGGCAGCCGATGTTACGGGTCCCGAACGAAGATATATTCTTCTTGTTTGCATTGCTGCGCGCCGTTCCGCGCGACTCCAATCTGTAAAAGAATTAATTCTGGACAATGGACGTCTCTATCACAAAGCAAAAAGAATAGGTTGCGAGATATATCCAGTAGGTACGACCAGTATGACCCCCGCCACGATTGGATAGAACATTTTGGAGAAATATGGCCCGCGCTGAAACTGGCGAAGGAGCACTACGATCCGAACCACCTTCTAGCGCCCGTCAAGGACTCTTCCCAGGAAGTGAGGATTAAACTTAGCGAAAGGTCGCGCTCGGGCTGAATGAGGTGGGCTATTTATATCTTTTTCATGATTGAGCGAGCCGTATATTCTAGRATGAGCTAGATTGGCACGCTTTGTTTTCGGCTAAGGAATGATGATGAACAGACCAATAATGGCTCTTTTTCCTTTTCTCTTAACCATCGGTCTGCATTCTCCGGTTGCATTTGCCGAAGAGGACAGTGCATCGCAGCTTGCAACGATCAACAAGATCATAAGAGGGGAGGGAAAGCCCGGTGAAACCGCTACGACGAAGAACGGCGAAGTCATCTACACCGTTCTAGAAGGTGGCATCGTGGAAATCAAAAATTTACGCTACAACACCGTACAACGGTTCGGGACAATAAAGCCGAGCGACAACAACAGGTCAAAATAACGGAAAAAGTTCCGATCTCCCTCAGTATTCCCTGTTCCGTATTGCCCTGATCGTTGCCATACCGCGCAAGCCGTCCTTACTTCCCGTAGCCGCCACAGCCTCGAACACTCGTTGTGCATCGGCCAGACGATTCAGGTTCATATAAGCATAACCGCGCAGAACCATGAGGTCGTTGCGCTCCGGTGCTATGCGCGCCCGTTGGTCAAGTGCGAGCAAGGCTTCGTTGTAGCGGCCGGCGGTAAACGAATCCGTGGCGCGGGATGCCAGCAGTGCGGTGTCGAGTTCGATCTGACGTGACTGTTTCTGACGCGCTTTGGACGCCGCGACAGCAGCCTTGTCGGCAAGTCCAGCGCGTAGATAAGCGAGGCTCTGGCCGTAGGCGGCGTCGCTTTTGGCCGCTTCCGATCGGCTGAGCAAACCTCGTTCGAATGCTGCCGCTGCTTCAAGCGGACGGTTCATGTCCATCAGGCACCAACCACGTGTCAACGCACCGTCGGACGAGAGTGTTTGCGGATCGATCGTTGTCGTGCAGCCGCGATAGGCACGCTGGCTGGTGTTGACCGTCGTTTGCTGAGGGGGACGTGTACGTCGCGGTTCTGGGGCCGATTGCACTGGTTCGGTTTGATTTTGCGACTGGATAGCCCTGGACCGCGCGATGGTCTCGGCGACCCGGTCCGCGAGCGTCGGAGCAAGAGTCGTACTGAGCGGATTGGCTGCGACAACTGAACTGTCTTGGAGAAGCGCTGTCGCCGGAGCTCCCGGGCTAGTCGTTGATTGCGTCTCCGGTTGGTTTGCCGTCGAGGTATCGGTGCCAAACCGCTCCGGTGACGGAACGAGACCGCGTTGACGCGTGTTGCGCAATTCGCCGAGCCGCGCGATCCGGTCGGACTTGCCTGCCCAGCGCCGCTGGATATCGGCGACCCCCGCCGTGTCGCCAAGCTGCTCGCGGGTTAGAACCAGACCATAGGACGATGGCTCATCGTCGGGTTTCCATAGCAACGCTGTTGAAAACCAGCCGGAGGCCGTTTCGAACTGGTTGAGGAGATAGGCATACCAGCCGAGCTGTTGTGCCGCATTGGCGTCCTTGGCTTTCATGACCTCCGGAACCATACGTTGCAGTATCGCCGGAGCAATCTCGACAGGTGGGTCTTGTGCCAGAAGATTTGCAACGGCAGCCATATAAACGGCTTTCGCACCGTCTGAACTGTCGCGCCATTCATAGATGGTTGCCTCGGCTTCTGCAGGCCGGGACTGCGCGATCATCGCGAGCGCGAGGCCCTGCGAAGACGAGGCCGCATTTTCGCGGTCATGGGAAAGCCTGAACCATTTTTCCGCGGACACCGGGTCGTTGCGACGCAGGTAGTACCAACCAAGGATCAACGGATCGGAAGGCTCGACAATATCGTTTGCCAGTTTCTCGACACGGCTTATATCGGCTGGCGGTATCACCAACTTTGGGTCTGCGCCCGCATCGGCAACTGCTTTTCGTGCAAGGTCATTGCGAATGGAATCGAATTCCTTGCTGCCGTCCGCATTTGTCTTTTCTCTTGCAAGTAAGACGTCGAGATCGGCCCGGCCCAATAGCGGCAGCGCCTTTTGAACTGTCGCCAGCCGTTCTTCGGGCTTGGTGCAATTGTCAAGAACATAACCATAGGCGTCTTTCGCCCGCGCCACACGGTCAGTCTTGGCAAATGCTTCGGCAACGCGCCAGAGCACATCGACATCGCTGCAAGTCAAAAGACTGTTGTGGGACGAACCGATGCGGATGACGGTATCATACTGCTTGAGATCTGATGCGTTGATCAATTGCTCGCGTGATTCTGCAAGTTCCACCAGCTGCAACATATCCGCCGGAGGCTTCCAGCCCGGCTCGGAGGTCTGTCGTTCCTGAATGGCTTTGCGCAGTTCCGGGAGTTTGCCAGCTGCGTAAAGTTTCCACATCGCATCGAGCGCCGTGTCTGCCTGCGGCATCACAGAGGTCGGATCGGCCGGCGGCGTCCAGCCAGGGTAAAGTACGCGCAAACGAGCGATCTCCGCTTCGAGCCTGCGCTTGTCTCCTTGACGGGCGAAATAGCGAAGCGCCGTTTCATCCACCTTGGGCGCAGTCGCTGCACCGGGCGCTGGCGCAGCCGGCTTGGGGGCTTGCGTTTTCGGTGCCCGCCCGGACTGAGCTACGACATAGCTATCGTCGGCTTGCGCGTCTGGCGGCGGATCGCTGCTCTCAAGCATTGCCAAACGGACTGAGCCGTTCGCGGTTGCCAGAGCTGGAACATAGTCCAACTGCACCGCAACCAGTCCGGCGAAGGCGGCGATAATGGGAAGGATTAGCAGCTTCGACTTCTTCATAGGCATTCCGGATGTTGGCCGTAGACAAAGGATAGCGACAACAAATGGAGTGTCGATGGATAATAAAGTGTTGGCCGGAAGGACGTTACGCTTTGGGGAAGCTTCTTCTTGTCGAGTAGGCAATCGACGAGCGCAGGAATAATTGTGTAACCGGGATCGGTCAGGGTCTCTGTCGCAGTTCCGCTCGGAATATCGACAATCGCGACGTTTGTACCGTCAGGCGACATGCCATGACGCAGCGGTTCGAGCTGTGCGCGATCGGTGACGCCGGCACGCATCATATAGAGCGGGATACGCAAGGCGTTGTAGCCGAATTCAGGCGGGAATCCCTTGGCCGGCTTGAAAACTGTTCTTGCAGAGATCCAGTCAGCAGGCAAAGAGCGTGGACCCGCGCGCGCGACATCGATCATTGACAAGCCATCCTTACCAAGCCTGTTCCAATCAGTCGCTTGGTCGAGGGCTGCAAATTTGGGGAAGGCCTCAAAAATCCAGTAGGAGAGGTTGATAACCGGACCGTCCTCGCGCTCGGTCGCGGAAAAGCCGGTCACACCTGGAAGCAGCAGGAGTTGTTTCTGCGCCTCGATCACGTTGGTTTTGCCAATGGCCCGTATCATGGTTTTCGCAGTTGCCGTCAAATCTTTGCGGTCCCACCCCGATCCCGCCAGAATAAGCGCGTAAGCGATTAGAATGTCGCCGTCGGAGGCGTTGTTGCTGTCGGTCACATGCGGCTTGCTGTTGGGGTCCCATTTCCATACGGCAAGGCCGTCGTCACGCAGCAAGAACTCTGTGCGCGTGAACGACCAGATGAGGTCGAAATCTGCCTTGTTGTTGGCGAGGTACGCGAGGAGCAATCCATAGCCCTGGCCTTCACTGTGGCTGATTTTACCATTGGCATCGTCGATGACACGGCCGCTCGCGTCGACGAAACGCGACTTGTAAGCCTGCCAGTCATCCGGCTTTATGTGAGCCTTTGCCGATATTTGCGCCATGGAAGTGTTGCTCCAAACAAGAGCCAGGAGGACTCCCAAGGCAAGACTGTACAGCTTCATACGCGCCTCCCCAAATTGGAAAGGAGGCGGGAGGTGGCGACGCCAAGCAAAGTCGAAAAGACGATGAGCAGCAGTGAAAACGAAAGTATATTGCCGGAGAGCCAATTCGCGATGATCAGGCGCATATTGGAAAAGGACAGGGGCTGCGTCGGCACGAAAGTAAATTCACCGACCGGCACCTCCTGAATTTCGTCAGTTCCGCCTTTGTAGATGGAGATATGGCCGTCAAGTTTTGACCAGCGATCCTGCTGTGTCATGGCGCGAACACTGTCCAGAAGGCTATCGTCCGTAGGTGCGGTCACCAGGGTCCACACGCCATCACCGGCAGGATTGGCCCTCTGCGCGATCAATAGCGAAGCGGCAGGTTCCGGTGCATAGGGCTCGTCTCGTCCAGCATAAAAAGAGAATGAATTCAGAGAGATGTTGAAGGTACGGTTGAGCCAATCATCGAACGAAGAGATCTGGCCGCGCCAGCCGCGTCCGGCGAGCCGCTCTCGCCACTGATCGAATTCGACCTGCGTGGGGCCCGTATCGGCCGCCGGTTCGACGCCGCGCACGTCGCTCCAGACTGTACGGATGTTTTCGGCAATGCCGGTCTGAGTCAGCACGGTCGACTCGATCTGGGGAATTGCGCCCATAAACAGGGCGTTTGAATTGACGGTGGAGTTCGCCGTAGCGCGAGGGTCGACCTCAAGCGGCCTTCCCGCTGCGACGGACATGCGTGCGAGCAGGGTAGCCGCGGCGGAGTAACTCTTTTCGCCTCCATTGTTGATAATCACCGGCAGCGGTTTGTCGGAGCGGCCATAGGGAAAGCTCGTGCCACTCAGGCCTGCCAGATTAGGCATGGTGCCGATCCTGGCGAAGTCAGGCATCACGAATTCTGACGTGTCGAACAAGGCGAAACGCGTAGGGGAGGTTGCGCCTGTTCCTGGCGCACACACCGTGTCAGAACGCGTATTGAGTACGGCTTCCATCGTGATCAGATTAGCGCCGGGACGGAAATGCCGCATGGTGAAACCGATAGGAAAATGCCGGAGGATCTCGCCGCCTCTCGTGGTTATGGGAAGCGTCGCAGCAATATTGTCATTGACGTAGATATTGATCTGGCTGCCCGGCAGAACGTCCTCGGAGTAAGCTGCATCCAGCAGAATTGTCGCTTTGCCATATTCATTGGCGTAAAAGTCCGATGGCACGCCGATTGCAAATTCCGTGCGCAAACGCCGACCGTTGAAATTGCGTGTTGGCACACCGAGATCACGGAACTTCGCCCGGGAGGCAGACGTAAACAACGGGACATCGGGGGAGCGCCATGTCTGCGTTGACAGGAACGAGCGCGGCACACCGATTTCGCGCTTCAACGGATCGACTATGCTGGCAACAGCATTCGTTACGGTCTGCCAATCTGGCCCGCGCACACGCAGCACAGAACCTCCTGTGGCCGGATCATCGACGAAAGCGGCAAGGGGTGCTCCAGGGGTGTTTGCAAGCAAGGCTTCCGGCAATCCTTGCAGTTCATCATCGGTGCCAACCAAGATCGTGAGGGAGCCGGGCAATTGCTCTTTCGGCATTGCCGGAGAGATCGTAACCGCCAGATTGGGCATATTGGCAAGGACTGCCAGTGCTTCGGCGAGGTGCAACATTGGCGCTGTCGCCGCCATACGATTGATGGCGGGCACGACGAGATTAAAGGTCGTGCGCCCCGCCGCATCGACGCCGATCGCCCGTACATCATTGATCTTTCTGAATCTGCGGGCACCATCTCCTGTAAATGACAGAAAGGTCTTGGACGGATCAACTTCCGTCCACAATTCATAGGTCGATTGCACAGTGCAGTCCGTACGGTGACGTAGGCTGGTACTCATCTTGAAGACATTGAGACCTGCCTTCAATATTCCTGCCGGGACATCGACCGTCAGCGTCTTCCGGTTTTCCGAAGATTGCACAGGTTCATTGATGATCCGGGCATTGTTGATTGACAATGTCAGTGTCGACCATTCCGGCGCGACGATAAGGCTGTTCTGGTAAGTCAGTGACAACGTTGCTGCAGACGCCGCCTGATCCTCGGTAATGAAGACGGCCCAGGTTTTCTCGCCGGTCTCTCCACTGAAGGACAAGCTGTCTTGCGGGATGATATAGCGAATCGTCGGGACGTCTGACTTCGGAGCGGGCAATATGGGAGCGAGATCGGGCGTTGCTGGCACAGTCGGCTGTTCCGGTGGTGGAGCTGTTTCCTCCGCCGGTTTTTCAGGTGACATATCGAACGGCGAGACCTGCGCCTGCAAGGGCAGCGTGGCAAGCATTGTCAATAGGCAGGCGGTGAACAGCCGTTTCATCACGTGCGCTCCCATCCCACCTTGTCCCTTCCGGTGATCTGCCGAGCAAGATAGGAGAAGCCCCGGTAGGTCTGGAACATGGCTACACCGAAGAACCAGATCGTTCCCTTGATAAGGCCCGGATTGCCGCGCCTGTCGAGCTGGAATTTCGTCCATTGCGAAGAGTTTGCAAAGATCAGATCCGCTATCAGCTTATRGTCCGTGGGATCATCAGGCATGAACAAGCAGCCAACCGCAGTCTCGCCGGCCTGTTTTCGGATGTTTCGCACCTGAATGGGAAGATCGCCCATTTCGCCAGTCGCCGATGTTTTGAAGCGGACGTCCGATGCCATTTCGATGGATAGCTCGTCGGTCAGGTTCCCCAAAAGCTGAACGCGTATGCCATTGACGGACACGTCGTCTATCGTCCCCGGAACCCATTTGTCGCCAAGTCGAAACTCGCAACGCCTTGAAACTTTGACGCGGCGGGAAGGCCGTTTATCTCCCCGTTCGGAGACCACGCCGAGAGCGCACCCGGCAAAGATCAGGTTGAGCAGGTTCCAGGCGCCGACAACCAGCGTAACATCGGCCTTATATGGCTCCGTATAGATACGGTAGATGGTCACTCCGACACCGACGAGGAGTACGAAAAATATGACGAAGAAAGGTGCAGCCAGTTCCGACAAGCGGCTGCGGTCGATCCGTTCATCCTTCGCAGTCACCTTGAAAGTGGGTTTGCGCGGATTCAGGATCACCGAGATGACAGCGGGCAAAAGATGGATTGTTTGTACGTATTCGTAGAGTTCCGAAATCCACGGCCAGCGGAATGCGCCGTAGAGATAGTTTTGCATCATCAGGTTCACGATCATGTAGATGAGCGTATAGGCAAGGAACTCGCCGCCGGATGCAGTGAAGATTTCGAGGCCGAAGAAAAGATAGAACAGGGGAGCGACGAGGAATATGGCACGGGGAAAAGGGAACAGCCAGAACAACGTGGAGGATAGATAACACAGACGTTGCGGTACGGAGAGACCACCATTGAAAAGCGGAAAACGGAAGCGCAAAATTTGCATCATGCCTTGTGCCCAGCGGCTTCTCTGGCCGATGAAACTCGCGAACGTCGCAGGCTGTAGGCCAGCAATGAGTGGCTTGTCGAGATAAACGCTATTCCAGCCGCGTGAATGCAGTGCGATCGCCGTCTCGCAATCCTCGGTGATGCTGACGCCACTGAAACCGCCGGTCACGTTCAACGCTTCACGGCGCAAGACTGCCG
>NZ_JBFUMG010000194.1:0-8698 GCF_054049495.1 Phyllobacterium sp. P5_D12
ACTCATTGGATCGGCTGGTGCCGGACAATGCCAACAAGCCCTACGATATCAAGGAGCTGATCCGTAAAACCGTAGATGAGGCCGATTTCTTCGAGATCCAGGAGAATTTTGCGAGAAACATCGTTGTCGGATTTGGCCGCATCGAAGGCAGTACTGTCGGCATCGTCGGCAACCAACCCATGGTTCTTGCGGGCGTTCTCGACAGTGACGCCTCCCGCAAGGCGGCGCGCTTCGTCCGCTTCTGCGATTGTTTCAATATCCCGATCGTGACCTTTGTCGACGTTCCAGGCTTTCTTCCGGGGACAGCACAGGAATATGGCGGCTTGATCAAGCACGGCGCGAAGCTGCTCTTCGCCTACGCCGAGGCAACCGTGCCGAAGATCACCCTGATCACCCGCAAAGCCTATGGCGGCGCCTATGACGTCATGGCGTCAAAGCATTTGCGCGGCGATATCAATTATGCATGGCCCTCGGCCCAAATCGCGGTGATGGGCGCCAAGGGGGCGGTCGAAATCATCTACCGTAAGGATATTGGCGACACGGAAAAGATCGCAGCGCATACAAAGCGCTACGAGGATCGTTTTCTTTCGCCATTTGTCGCTGCAGAGCGGGGTTATGTCGATGAAGTCATCATGCCCCATTCAACCCGCAAGCGGATTTCAAGGGCACTGCGCATGTTACGCAACAAGGATCTCGAAAATCCTTGGAAGAAGCACGATAATATTCCGCTCTGACAGTATGTTATGATCTGAATTGGATTTGGTTTCAGCGACGGAAGCTGAAACCACCATTGGATTCCCGCAAAATCTGGGAAATCGTGCGCTTGTCGCAAGGCTCGCTCAGCTTCTTCGTCGCCTTGACGATCGTCTTGACAGTGGCCATTCTTCGAACACCCTCCATTAAAGCCGCTCTTTACGCGAGCAATCCTTACCGCAATCGGATTTATATTCCGTTGCACTGCACACTATGTACGAGAACTAAACCGATTTAACAAATCACTATTTGTATCGGATTTTGACTTCTATTTGAATGAAACCAATGGATTGGTAAAAGGTTCCTTCACCAGTGCATAAAATAGCTATTCGTTTCAAATCGTCATGCTGCAGCGCAATACTTATATTCCCGTATGTAAAAAACTTTGCGTAAATTACGCTAACGGCAATTAACTGCCGCGGTCTGGCTGAGCCATAACGCGAGCATTCTCGTTGCTCAGGCTAGAACCCTGTCGAGGAAAGCCCGCATTACGCTGTTGAATTGCTCTGGTCTTTGCAGCGGTGCGAAATGGCTCACGCCAGGCAAGAGAAACATCTCCGCCCCCGGAATACTCCCGGCGAGATATTTGGCGTGTTCGAGCTTGATAAACTCATCATGCTCGCTTTGTACAATCGCGACAGGTGTATGGATGCCGGCCAAATCGCTCGCAGTATAGTTGGGCTCGGTTTTCATCATCAGGCCAACCGCATCGACAAACGCCATGAATTGATCCGGCGTGGCCRACAGCTCGGCGTAGTCCTTGGCGTGACGGCTGAAACATCGGTCGATGACCGGGCTGGGTATGATTTCCTTTGTGCCGCTGGGATCCATGTTGCAACCAAAGAAGAATACACCAGCAATTCGTGCAGGAGCTTGCAAGGCGAGGACGAGGGCTATGCACGCGCCGTCGCTCCAACCCACGACGGCAGCCTTTTCGAGGTGCAGTGCATCCATCACGGCTAGAACATCGGACGCCATCAACTCATAGGTAAACGGCCGCAAATCGCGCGTGCTGCGCCCATGACCCCGGCTGTCAATGAGTACAACGCGACGGCCCGAGCCGACCACCATTGGAACTTGATAACCCCAATTGCCGCCATGGCCGAGGCCCCCATGCAGCAGGATTACGGGCGAACCAGCGCCGTATGTGGCGAACCAGATCCGCGCGCCATCGTGATCCACGTAACCTTGATCGCTTGTGACCGGCAAGGGAGCGGCGCCATGCGCTTTGAAATTCTGGAGGTCGTCGTCGTTCGGCAGCATTGAAGAAACCTGATCTAGTTCAGCGCTCCGGCCGTCTTCATGTTAGCGAACTCGCCGACAGCCGAGGCAAGTCTTTCCGCTACATGGCTTCGCCACACCGGATCAAGCATGAGCTTTTCGTCTTCGGCGTTGGACAGATAGCCAATCTCGACCAGCACGGACGGCACATCCGGCGCACGCAGCACCTGAAACCCTGCGAAACGATGCGGGTTGTTGATCATGTTGACGTCTTTCTTGAGTGACTTCACCACAGTTTTAGCAAAGCTCAAGGAGAACGTGTGGGTCTCACGCCGCGTCAGGTCCATGAGAATATCGGCGATTTCCGGTGTCTCGTTATCGTAGGCGATGCCCGCCACCGCATCGGAACGGTTTTCACGATCGGCCATGGCACGCGATTCCGCGTCCGACGCCTTGTCCGAAACAGTATAGACGGTAGCGCCACGTATATTGCCGCGATTGATCGTATCCGCATGAATCGAAATGAAAAGGTTTGCCTCGTATTGGCGGGCGATACGAACCCGTTCGGTCAGCCGCAAGAAAGTGTCGTCACTGCGGGTCATCTCCACGCGCAGACCCGGCAGCTTGGCAAGCTCATCGCGCAATTGCTGGGCAAACATCAAGGTGACGTTCTTTTCCATAATGCCGCTTGCACTTTCCGCGCCACTGTCGATACCGCCGTGACCAGGATCGATGACGATAGTAAACGGTTTCGGTCCCTTGCTCGCCTCATCTGGCGCCGCGGTTGCGAGCCGGTCGCCCTTTGGAGCGGCATTCGTTGAAGCAGTGGTTGCATTTTGTGTCTTCAATGCTTCCGCAAATGCACGGTCCGACGAAGCGACGAAATCCGCCACCAGCCGGTAACCAGGACTATTGTCATTCTTGATGACGTTGAGCTGCTCGACCACAAAGGGCCCCTTGAGTGTAAAGATGAGGCGCGAACGCTGATCATCGATCAATCCGTAGCGCACATCTGTTATCAGCCCGCGCGGCTCCACAGATTTCTTGTCAAAGGCAAAAACCGCTTTGGGAATGTCGATTGCCAACCGGTGCGGCTGATCGAGCAGCATTGTCGATACATCAGGCTCGCGGTCGAAGTTGATGACGACGCGCGTGCGCAGCTCGTCTCCGGCGGCTTGATAAGTCAATGCGGCCAGCTCACCTGCTGCATGAGAGGGCCTGCCTGCCTGCACAAAGACAAGAAGGCCAAATACGGCAGCCATGAATATCCGACAGATCACGCTCATCTCGCTTGGCCCGCCGATGGACGGGCTTCCCCTCTCCATCGTTGTATCAGACATGGCTCACATTGGAACCCTGCCAGGAACACACTATGTATAAGCAATAGGTAGGGAAGCATGGTTAATATTATCTTATGGAATGCCATGTGTGTAATGCGCGGATGACACGATTATGAAGAAGGCCTTGTCATAACGCGGCGCACCTCCTAAAAGCAAAGGTGGGTTACTTTTCTGCCGTCCAGAATCGGGCTCTTTGATGTCACGGTAAATGACCGGCTGACAATGAAGACAGGGACATGGAGCGGCATCGGCGAATTCGCTGTGGGTAACCAAAAAAAGAATTTAGCGCGAGCCGACAGGGATTGTCGGCAACGCTTTTTGTGAACGGCAGATCGCGCAGCCAAGGCGCATCGAGCCAGCCCTTTCGGGGGTATTAACAGTGTCGGCACAGCTGAGAAGCGTGCCATTCGTAGAGGTCGTTTCGTCAGGAACAGGGAATGTTTGTTACAGACGTAGTTAAAACCGGCTTGCAAGCCGCGGCTGCCCGAGGGCAACTCCGCGTGTCGCCGTGTCTGTCTGTTTCTGCGAACTTTAATATATCCGGCAAATGTGAAGATGCGGCGCCAGAAACCTTGCAGGTTTCCTGGCTGTCTCGCGTTGGCAGCGTTTCGGCCGGGGAGAAGAAGTATAATGTCGGACAAAATGCTAATAGACGCCTCCCACCAGGAGGAAACACGGGTTGTCGTGGTTCGCGGCAATCGAATTGAAGAATTTGACTTTGAATCTGAACATAAGAAACAAATCAAAGGCAATATCTATCTGGCGCGGGTGACGCGTGTAGAACCTTCCCTTCAGGCTGCATTCGTCGAGTATGGCGGTAATCGCCATGGCTTTCTCGCTTTCAGCGAAATTCATCCTGATTACTACCAGATCCCGGTCGCCGATCGGCAGGCCCTGATCGACGCCGAGGCGGAAGCTGCAAGCCAGGACGAGGACCACGAGGAGAACGCCAGCGAACAGCGCAGCCGTGACCGCAATGATCGCGGGACGCGCAATCGCCGTCGCGGGCGCCGTGGTCCACGGCAGGAAGACGACGCACCAAAGCTCGACGCTTCCGACGAAGACGTCGCCACTTCCGATGACGAGGGCGAAACCTCCGCTCAGGCCGCTTCGCCCGAATCAAGCGACGACGACTCCACACCGGAAGGCGGAAGCCAGACGATGGCCGCCGCCATTGAAGCAGATGTGATCTCGGAAGCCGTCAATACCGGCGCTGCGGACGAAGCTACAGCAAGCGATAATGAAAGGCCGGTGTCTGATGATGTCGGCGAAGGCAATTCGAGGAGATCGCGGAGTCGCTCGAACGAGGACAAAGACGAGGTCCATGACGAACTCGATGAAGTCGAATCGGTTGGCGCCGAAGATGCGATGGAAGAAGTTCCGACGCATCAGCGGTTCCAGCGCCGTCAGTACAATATCCAGGACGTCATCAAGCGCCGTCAGATCCTGCTCGTTCAGGTCGTCAAGGAAGAACGCGGCAACAAGGGTGCAGCTCTCACGACCTATCTCTCGCTCGCCGGCCGGTACTCTGTCTTGATGCCAAACACCGCACGTGGCGGCGGTATTTCGCGCAAGATCACCAGCATCCAGGATCGCAAGCGCCTGAAGGACATCGTCAAGGATCTTGAAGTGCCGAAAGGCATGGGCGTGATCCTGCGCACCGCTGGCGCCATGCGCACCAAGCCGGAAGTCAAGCGCGACTACGAATATCTGATGCGGCTGTGGGAGAATGTCCGCAGCCTCACACTTGCATCATCTGCACCGACTCTCGTTTATGAGGAGGGTAGCCTGATCAAGCGTTCGATCCGCGATCTTTACAACAAGGACATCACCGAGATCGCTGTTGCCGGTGAAGAAGGCTACCGCGAGGCCAAGGACTTCATGCGCATGCTCATGCCGAGCCACGCGAAAGTCGTTCAGCCCTACCGCGAACTGACGCCGATCTTCGCGCGCAACGGCATCGAGGCACAACTCGATCGCATGCTGCAGCCGCAAGTGACGTTGAAATCCGGCGGCTATATCATTATCAACCAGACCGAAGCGCTGGTCGCGATAGACGTCAACTCCGGACGCTCGACACGCGAACATTCCATTGAAGACACCGCGTTGCAGACAAATCTTGAAGCAGCGGATGAAATCGCGCGTCAGCTGCGTCTGCGCGATCTTGCCGGCCTGATTGTCATCGACTTCATCGATATGGAAGAAAACCGCAACAACCGGGCAGTCGAAAAGCGGATGAAGGATTGTCTGAAGGATGATCGCGCCCGCATCCAGGTCGGCCGCATCTCCCATTTCGGCCTGCTTGAAATGTCGCGTCAGCGCATCCGCGCCAGCGTTCTCGAATCAACGACCCAGGTTTGCGCCGTTTGCGGTGGCACGGGACATGTACGCTCCGCCTCCTCTGTCGCGTTGCACGTCATGCGCTCGATCGAGGAGTATCTGCTACGTCATTCGCAGAACAACATCATCGTTCGCACGACTGTCGCGACCGCACTCTATGTCCTCAACCACAAGCGCCAGAATCTCGCCGATCTCGAAGCACGTTTTGGCCTGACCATCAGTATTGAAGCCGATGATAGCGTTGGCGCCCAGCACTTCGCCATCGACAAGGGCTCGATAGCCCTTGGCCCGATCGTTCCGTTGACCGAGACGCCAACTCTCGGCATCGCCGATGATTTCGACGAAAGCGATCCGGTCATCGAAGATACCGATGATGATGGCGCCGAGGTGCAGACCAGCGAAACCGCACGGAGCGCCGATAATGACGACGCATCGCGCAAACGCAAGCGCAAGCGGCGGCGGCGCGGTGGTCGCGATCGTCAGGAATCGGCAGGTGCCGAGCATGGCCACCAGGTCATCAGCGATGACGATGACGCCGACCAGCCAGCGATCGAAGGCGAAGATGCTGCTGCAACCAAAGCGCGCGAGGAAGAAAACGAACGGCGCAAGAAGCGCCGGCGGGGTCGTCGCGGCGGGCGTAAGAACAAGCGCTTCGACGATGGCGACGATGCGGAAAATCGCGTGACCGCCAAGACGGTACCGGATGCCGAGCCTGTGTTCGTGTCGATCCCGTTGCCCGACTTTTCCAAGCCGAAGACGATTGAAGCGATCGCAGAAGCTGCTTCGGTGCCAGTGACGGCTGAGGTGCTTGCTGCCCAAGACCCTGTGGCAATCGAAGAAATCCTTGCAAAGAAGCCGGTAAAACGCAGATCGCGTTCCAAGGCGGCAATCGAAGCAGCCGAGACTGCCGTTGCTGAGGTTCTAGCCGAAGCGGAACCCGAGGCCCCTGTAAAGCCGAAACGCGCCCCGCGTAAATCGGCGAAAAAGGCCGATGCGCCCGTTGCAACTGAGACCTCCGAGCCAACGGCCACTGTTGAACCGGTCGAGGCAAAGGTTGAGCCCGCAGTAGAATCCAAACCGGCACCAGCGCCCAAAGTGGTTGAAGTCAGCACGCCTGTCGTCACATCGACAGGCAAAGAGAAGAAGTCCGAAAGCGAACCGGCCAAAAAGGGCTGGTGGCAGAAGAAAGGCTTTTTTTGAAAAGCGCTGAACTTTAGAAAGTGATTTTGAAAAACCGGCACACGTGCCGGTTTTTCTTTGTTGAGCTTATGGTTGGCAGCCAACTGGCTTTTCACAATTCAAGGAGTTCTAATAAGCTCACTTTCCTTCAAACATCGATTTCGGTACGAATACGATATGGTAGCGTTTCAAATGACTGGTTTATTTCGACCAATAGCAAATTTTGTACGTGGTGCGATTGTTGCAGGGGCCGCAAGCGCGCTGTGCTTGGCACAAACCGCCATTGCGACTGCCCAGTCTTCATCGGTGCCGATCGTACGGGATGCCGAAATCGAGGCGCTGGTCACCGACTATGCGACCCCGATCATCAAAACCGCTGGTCTTTCCAGAAACGCGATCAGAATCGTTCTGGTCAACAACAACAGCTTCAATGCCTTCGTCGACGGCAGGCGTATTTTCATCAATACGGGCGCCCTGCTCCAGGCGCAGACGCCCAATGAAATCATCGGCGTTCTAGCGCATGAAACGGGCCACCTAGCCGGCGGTCACGAATTCAAACTGCGCGAACAATTGGCCGCTGCCAAGACCATGGCCGTTGTTACAAGCCTGCTCGGTATCGGCGCTGTCGTCGGCGGAGCGGCCGGCGGTGCCAGCGGTCTGTCTAAAGCGGGTATGGGCGTCGCCATGGGTGGTCCCGAAGCCGCCATGCGTAACCTGCTCAGCTATCAACGCTCCGAAGAAATGGCCGCTGACCGGTCAGCCATTACTTATCTCGCAAGCACGGGACAATCGGCCAAAGGCATGCTCACGACGTTCGAGCGCTTTTCCAATGCGCTCGCGTTGACGGGAACCAGCGTCGACCCATACCGCATCAGCCATCCGATGCCCCGGGAACGTATTGCAAACCTTGAGGTTTTGGCCCACGCAAGTCCGTACTACGACAAGCTTGATAGTCCGGCGCTGCAGCAACGTCATGATATGATGCGAGGCAAGATTGCGGCCTATACTGGCGGTGGTGCAAGCGTGTTGCAGACCTTCCGCAAGGATCCGCGCGATATCGGCGCGCGCTACGGCGATGCCATCGCGACCTATCTTAACGGCTCCTCCCAGTCCGCGCTTTCAAAGATCGATGTGCTGATCAAGGAACAACCAAAGAACCCCTATTTCCAGGAGATCAGAGGCGAGATCCTGTTGAAGCAGAACAAGGCGAGCGACGCGGCAAAAGCCTTTCAGAAGGCAAATGCGCTCGATCCGCGCAAATCCAGTTTGATCCGCATGAGCTATGGGCGGGCTCTCATGCTCTCGGGCACGCCGGATAATCTCAAGGCGTCCATAAAGGAAATCAAAGCTGGAATTGCCAGCGATCGCGAATATCCGTCAGGTTATGGCTATTTGGCCCAGGCCTATGCCCAGACGGGCGACATGGTCAGGTCCGATCTCGCCAGTGCAGAACAGAAATATTACTCAGGCAAGATCCAGGACGCACAAATCTTTGCCATTCGTGCACAGCGCGGCTTGAAAAACGGCACGCCCGAGTGGATACAGGCTCAAGATATCATCAATGCAAAGCGCAAGTGAGACGCGGCAACACGCGTTTCGACAGAATTTGAAAAAGGACAGTTCATCATGACAAAAGTCGCCCTGATCGGTGCCGCCGCCGGCATTGTTGGCGTTGCCGCCCTCGCTCTTGGCTATCAGGCCGGCCGGTCTGATGTCGTTGTCGCCAGTGCTGTGCCGGAGATGTCGTCAACCACCGCGTCCACGACTGACAGAGCTGAAATCGAAGGGATCGTGCGGAATTATCTGATCAATAACCCGGAAGTCATGATCGAGGTCCAGACCGCTCTCAATGCCAAGCAGGAAGC
>NZ_JBFUMG010000195.1:0-7894 GCF_054049495.1 Phyllobacterium sp. P5_D12
ATTTTGCGCAGATCGACGGCAATCATGACGGCTATGTCAGTTTCAGCGAGATCCAGACCTTCTTCGACGCCCGCTCGCCCCTGCCTGCCGCCAGAGCAAGGGCTGCGGCAAAGGTACAGGTTGTGGAGTAGACAGCCAGGCAGGCGGGAGCCGGGTGAAGACACGCGAGGTTGTCTGGTGAAGAGTAGCTTATTGCGAAGGCACGGGGCGGGGCGGGATTGAATAGGTTGCCGTTGCATGCGCTACGAGTTCGGTTGTTGAACGGCTGGTCATGGAAATCTCGACARTGGCCAGACGCTTGCCGAGTTTGAGAATCGTTGCTTTGGCATCGACAGGCCCCGATTCCGGTTTGCGCAGGAAATTGATATTGAGGTTCGTCGTCACGGCGAGGGCCACCGGACCGATCTGCGCCAGGATCGCGATATAGGCTGTGATATCGGCGAGTGCGAACAATGTTGGCCCGGAGACCGTGCCACCCGGTCGCAAATGCCGGTCTGACGGATCGAGCCGCATGGACGCAAAACCGTCGCCGGCGTCAGTCACCGTAAAGTCCATTCCTTCCGCGTTCACCTGTGGAAATTCGCGTTCCAGAAAGGAAGTCAACGCCTCTACGTCCATCGCTACAGCCATAAAATCCATCCCTTGCTGTTTTTTCTTTACACTTAACTGTTATTCTTGACGCTCCTATTTCTGCATCGTCTTTTCAAGACGGAGGACGTTATGAAACCGCCTGGATTGGTCGCAGCATGCTGCGTTTTCGCGCTTGCCTATGCGGGAACTATCGCGACACAGAGGACAACAACCCCGATACAAGCTGTTGAGACATTCAGTCTGCCGGAGCGGCCGGTGCCTCTGACGGAGGATACGATCAAACGTTTCCTTTTCGGATTTGCACCCGTGGCTGCGACAGTACGTGAAGTGGACGGCAGGGGGGAAGCCGCGGAGCGAGCCGCCATCCTCGATGTGAAAGCGGCGGAATATGGTTTTGCCAGCTTCTCGGACTGGGTGGATACAACYAATACGATCATGGTGACCTATCATTGGGCGACCAACCCCGATCCGCGCGCCGAAGTGGACAAAGCGATCGCCGCCATTCCCGCCATGCCAAATCTTTCCGATCAGGAAAAGACCGATATGATCGCGGGATTGAAAACCGGGCTTGCCAAGGTCGAAAATGCAAAACCGACGCCGGAGAACATGGCGATCGTCCAAAAGCATTTGCGTACGCTGAAGCCATTCTATGAACTTTGGGCGGCGCCGCCCGGATAAACGGAAAACAGGATATGCGTGCTGATGCAGGAACATGACTATTATTCCGACGACTATATTCGCGAGATATTATCTTCGGTAAAAACCATCGCCTTGACCGGCGCTTCGCCCAATGAAACGCGGCCGAGTTTTTCCGTGATGCGATTTCTGCTGCTCCAGGGATGTCACGTCATACCGGTCAATCCGGGGCAGGCGGGAAAGACGATTCTTGGTCAACGGGTCTATGCGCGGCTCGCCGACATTCCCRAGCCGATCGATATGGTGGATGTCTTCCGCAACTCGTCTGCCGTTCCGGGTGTGGTCGATGAGGCCTTGGCACTCGAACCGCTGCCGCGTGTGATCTGGACTCAGCTCGGTGTTTGGGATGAGGCTGCAGCGCGCAAGGCGGAAGCAGCCGGGATCCAGGTGGTCATGAACCGGTGCCCGGCCATCGAAATTCCCCGGCTCGGCATGCGCGTCTAGGATGGGATTTCCCCGCCGCGCAGATTCAGTTTTGTCGATCGCTGAAAATGAAATACCCGGGTGCTGTTCCGGCGAACGAGTTGAACGCTTTTAGGCGATTCTCATGCAAGAAGTGCCGATTCCTACGCACGAAACCCCGAAAACGGCATAAGAATCTCAATCGCCGGCTGTAATTAGATTGTCCTTGGTTGCGAAAATGCGCACTTGGCCCCAGCGTCGCAATCCCATAGCCTTGCAGGCAGGTTGGCAACAGGAGGACAAACATGGCGCATCGGGCCCCCGGAATCGAAACATTGGCGGTCCACGCCGGAGCCAGGCCCGACCCTGAAACGGGCGCGCGGGTGACGCCGATCTATCAAACGACGGCGTTCGTCTTCGATGACGCGGAGCATGCGGCGTCCCTGTTTGGCCTGAAGGCCTTCGGCAATATCTACAGCCGAATCACCAATCCAACCAATGCGGTACTGGAAGAACGTGTCGCGGCACTTGAAGGTGGAACGGCCGCACTGGCGGTTGCATCCGGTCACGCGGCACAATTTCTGATATTCCATACACTGATGCAGCCTGGGGATAACTTTGTCTCGTCGAACAAGCTTTACGGCGGGTCCATCAACCAGTTCGGCCAGTCGTTCAAATCATTCGACTGGCAGGTGCGCTGGGCAGACGGGACTGATCCCGCGGCATTCGAGGCGCAGATCGATGGCCGGACCCGCGCTATCTTCATCGAGAGCATCGCCAACCCCGGCGGCATCATCACCGACATCGAAGCCATCGCAAAAATCGCCCATCGGCATGGCCTTCCCCTGATCGTCGACAACACGCTGGCGTCACCATATCTGATACGTCCAATCGACTATGGCGCTGATATCATTGCACATTCTGCGACGAAGTTCCTCGGCGGACATGGCAATTCCATGGGTGGTATCATCGTCGATTGCGGGACCTTCGACTGGTCGAAATCGGGAAACTACCCGCTGCTGACGCAGCCGCGTCCCGAATATAATGGGGTGGTATTGCACGAGACCTTCGGCAATTTCGCCTTTGCTATCGCCTGCCGCGTGCTCGGTCTGCGTGATCTCGGACCAGCGCTCTCGCCATTCAATGCCTTCCAGCTTCTGACCGGCATCGAAACCCTGCCGCTGCGCATGCAGCGCCATTGCGACAACGCGCTTGAGGTCGCCAAGTGGTTGAAACAAAATGAGAAAGTAGATTGGATCAGCTATGCCGGATTGGCGGACGATTCCTATTACGAGCTGCAGCAGAAGTATTCGCCGAGGGGAGCGGGCTCGGTTTTCACCTTCGGTTTGAAGGGTGGGTATGATGCCGGCGTCAAACTCGTCGAGCATCTGGAGCTCTTTTCGCACCTTGCCAATATCGGCGATACGCGATCGCTTGTCATTCACCCTGCGTCGACGACCCACCGGCAACTCAGCGACGATCAGAAGATCGCGGCAGGCGCTGGTCCCGATGTGGTGCGGCTTTCGATCGGCATCGAGAACGTTGCGGATATCATCGCCGATCTTGAACAAGCGCTGGCAAAGGCAGGGTAACTCCATGAAAAGTTTCATTAAAATTGATTTTGGCAATATCGACCCTGAGCACGGCGTGCCGAAACCAGAGCGCGTGATTTCTGGAGATCCGCAGTTTCGCACCTGGAATTGCGAGGAGGCTGAAGGCAATATCTATGCGGGGATATGGGAAGCTACACCCGGAAAATGGCGCATCGCCTATGACGAATGGGAGTTCTGCCACATCCTTTCCGGGCGTTCGATCATCACCGATGAGGGCGGCGGTGAACAGCATGTCGAGGCGGGTGACAGTTTCGTACTGCGTCCCGGCTTCCGCGGAACCTGGGAAGTGCTCGAGACGACGCGCAAGGAATATGTGATCAGGCTTTGAGCAGAATTCGGCTTGTGTCGATGATCATGTGTTGAACATCTTGCGAAACCGGGTGGCGACGCCCTATGTATCGGTTAGTCTTCCACGAATCTGGGGTGGTTAAGCCCCTTATTCTCCAAAACGCTGAGGCCCACCGATGAGAGACCCAATCGAAACAGCTATGAATCTCGTGCCAATGGTCGTCGAACAGACCAATCGGGGCGAGCGGGCCTATGATATATTTTCGCGCCTGCTGAAAGAACGCATCATTTTTATAACCGGGCCGATCGAGGACGGCATGGCGACGCTTGTCTGTGCGCAGCTGCTTTTCCTTGAATCGGAGAATCCGAAAAAAGAAATCAACATGTATATTAACTCGCCGGGCGGGGTCGTCACCTCCGGCATGGCGATCTACGATACGATGCAGTTTATCCGCCCAGCCGTGTCAACGCTGTGTTTCGGCCAGGCTGCATCCATGGGATCGCTGCTTCTGACCGCCGGCGAGAAGGACATGCGTTTCGTCCTTCCGAACGCTCGCATCATGCTGCATCAGCCGTCAGGTGGCTTCCAGGGACAGGCGTCAGATATTGAGCGTCATGCCCAGGACATCATCAAGATGAAGCGCCGCCTGAACGAGATTTATGTCAAGCATACCGGCCGCGACTACGAGTCGATTGAACGTACCCTCGATCGCGATCATTTCATGACTGCGCAGGAATCACTCGAGTTCGGCCTCATCGACAAGGTGCTTGAATCGCGCGCTGTGCTCGAAGGTGACACTAAGTAACCGGCTAAATCGCGCATCGGGGTCAAAAATGAAGTTTTTTTGACCCCGATGCGGACTTTCTGCCACACATGCAGCTTGCATAGAGCGGAGCAGACGTTACGTTAAGCCATTGGTGAGTTAGAGAAGCCTATTCTACGAATGACTATTCACTTCCACCTGGAGGAAGTGGCGGACCCGGGAGAGCGGGACCGATACTGAAAGGAAACTGCAATGAGCAAAGTCAGCAACGGCGGCGGCGATTCCAAGAATACGCTATATTGCTCGTTTTGCGGGAAGAGCCAGCATGAAGTTCGCAAGCTGATTGCGGGCCCGACTGTTTTCATCTGCGATGAATGCGTCGAATTGTGCATGGACATCATCCGCGAGGAAAATAAATCCTCGATGGTGAAATCCCGTGAAGGCGTCCCGACGCCGCAGGAAATCATGGCTGTTCTCGATGATTATGTCATCGGTCAGAATCATGCCAAGCGTGTTCTCTCCGTCGCGGTGCACAACCACTACAAGCGGTTGGCCCACGCATCGAAAAACAATGAAGTCGAACTGGCGAAGTCCAACATCCTTCTCGTTGGCCCAACCGGTTGCGGCAAGACCTATCTGGCGCAATCGCTTGYCCGTATCATCGACGTGCCGTTTACGATGGCGGACGCGACGACGCTGACGGAAGCCGGTTATGTCGGCGAGGATGTCGAGAACATCATTCTGAAGCTGTTGCAATCGGCGGACTATAATGTCGAGCGGGCGCAGCGCGGCATCGTCTACATCGATGAAGTCGACAAGATCAGCCGTAAATCTGACAACCCGTCCATTACACGCGACGTGTCTGGCGAGGGCGTTCAGCAAGCGCTGTTGAAGATCATGGAAGGCACCGTTGCTTCCGTACCGCCACAAGGTGGCCGCAAGCATCCCCAGCAGGAGTTCCTGCAGGTGGACACGACCAACATCCTGTTCATCTGCGGTGGCGCTTTCGCCGGTCTCGACAAGATCATCTCGGCCCGCGGTGAAAAGACGTCCATCGGCTTCAGTGCTGCGGTCAAGGCCCCAGACGATCGTCGTGTCGGCGCTATTTTCCGCGAACTCGAGCCGGAAGATCTGCTGAAATTCGGTCTTATCCCCGAATTCGTTGGTCGTCTGCCCGTTATCGCGACACTTGAGGATCTCGATGAGGTCGCACTGGTGCAGATTCTTTCCGAACCGAAGAACGCTCTGGTTAAGCAGTATCAGCGCTTGTTCGACATGGAAAACGTCGAGTTGACGTTCCATGAGGATGCGCTGAAGGCCATTGCGAAGCGGGCGATTGCTCGAAAGACCGGTGCGCGGGGATTGCGATCGATCATGGAGAAGATTCTTCTCGACACGATGTATGAGTTGCCAACGCTTGATGGTGTCCAGGAAGTGGTGATCTCCGGCGACGTCGTGGAAGGCAACTCAAGGCCTCTGTATATCTATGCCGAGCGCAAGGAAGAAAAAGGCAATGTTTCCGCGTAAGTCATCGGAAATAGAGCAGTCTAACGGCAAGGCTCCGCGTCTCGCGGAGCTTTTCTGTTTTGTATTTGGGTCGAATTCTGTGCATGGCCTTGCGAGCGATTGCGCTCGGACTGTCGTGAGCGCAGGATAGATTACGATTCTGTGAATGAGCTTGGGGTGTGGGTGCTTGAAACAAGCGGGCCTCCACTCCAAGTAAGTGTTAAGCTGCATAAACGGTAGTACGCCGCTCAATGCATGCGCCGCCAAAGTGGATCTCGATTTTGGATTTGGCCATGCAGCTTAAAGGGTACCCGGACGTGGCGATCTGGCCGAATGGCCTGAGAAAGGACATAAAATGACGGTTGCAAGCAAGAAGACACCGGCGGGTGGCGAGAACGGGCTTTATGCCGTTCTGCCGTTGCGCGATATTGTTGTCTTCCCCCACATGATCGTTCCACTCTTCGTTGGCCGCGAAAAATCCATTCGCGCGCTTGAGGAAGTTATGGGCGTCGACAAGCAGATCCTGCTTGCCACACAGAAGAACGCTGCGGACGACGATCCGCAGGCTGACGCGATCTATACGGTCGGCACTATTGCCAACGTCCTGCAATTGCTGAAATTGCCAGACGGCACGGTCAAGGTGCTGGTTGAAGGCATTGCCCGCGCTGAGATCACCAGTTTCAGCGAGCGCGAAGATTATCACGAAGCCTCTGCCGTGACGCTCACAGAACCGGAAGAAGATCCGGTCGAGATCGAGGCTCTTGCCCGCTCGGTCGTGTCGGATTTTGAAAACTACGTCAAACTGAACAAGAAGATTTCGCCTGAAGTTGTCGGCGCTGCCGGACAGATCGAGGATTATTCGAAGCTGGCCGATACAGTCGCGTCGCATCTTGCGATCAAGATTCCTGAAAAGCAGGATATGTTGTCGATCCTTTCCGTGCGTGCGCGGTTGGAGAAGGCCATGTCCTTCATGGAGTCGGAGATCTCCGTTCTTCAGGTCGAAAAGCGTATCCGCTCGCGCGTCAAGCGCCAGATGGAGAAGACGCAGCGCGAATATTATCTGAACGAGCAGATGAAGGCGATCCAGAAGGAACTTGGCGATGGCGAAGATGGCCGCGACGAGTCCGCAGAACTGGAAGACCGCATCAAGAAGACGAAACTGTCGAAGGAAGCGCGCGAAAAGGCCAATGCGGAGCTGAAGAAGCTGCGTCAGATGAGCCMGATGTCCGCCGAGGCGACTGTCGTTCGCAACTATCTCGACTGGCTGCTGTCCATTCCGTGGGGCAAAAAGTCGAAGATCAAGAACGATCTGAACCTCGCTGACGAAGTTCTGGATACCGAGCACTATGGCCTGGACAAGGTCAAGGACCGCATTGTCGAATATCTGGCGGTGCAGGCCCGGTCGACCAAGATCAAAGGCCCGATCCTCTGCCTCGTTGGTCCTCCCGGCGTCGGCAAGACTTCGCTCGCCCGTTCAATCGCCAAGGCTACCGGCCGCGAATACATTCGCATGTCGCTTGGCGGTGTGCGTGACGAGGCCGAGATCCGCGGCCACCGCCGCACCTATATCGGTTCGATGCCCGGCAAGGTCATCCAGTCGATGAAGAAGGCGAAGAAGTCAAACCCGCTTTTCCTGCTCGACGAGATCGACAAGATGGGCCAGGACTTCCGCGGCGATCCGTCATCAGCTCTGCTGGAGGTGCTCGATCCGGAACAGAACTCCACGTTCATGGATCACTATCTCGAGGTCGAGTATGACCTCTCGAATGTGATGTTCGTGACGACAGCCAATACGCTGAATATCCCAAGTCCCTTGATGGACCGCATGGAGATCATCCGTATTGCCGGTTACACGGAAGATGAGAAGCTGGAAATCGCCAAGCGGCACCTGTTGCCAAAGGCAATCCGCGATCATGCATTGCAGCCGAAGGAATTCTCTGTATCCGAGGATGCTATCCGCGCCATCATTCGCAATTATACGCGAGAGGCCGGTGTTCGTAACCTCGAGCGTGAATTGATGAAGCTGGCTCGCAA
>NZ_JBFUMG010000196.1:0-7846 GCF_054049495.1 Phyllobacterium sp. P5_D12
GTTTGGTATGATAGCCAAGGTCGAACTTCTCGCGGATCGTCACTTCGGGCAGGGCAGCGCGCACATCGGCGTCGGCGAGCAATTCTTCGAGGAAATCGGCGCCGTGTTCCCATACTTTCATGGCGTTGCGTTGCACCAGACGATAGGAATCCTCGCGGGAAACGCCGGCTTGGGTCAGCGCAAGAAGGACCCGCTGCGAGTGGATCAATCCGCGGAACTTGTTCATGTTTTTCAACATGTTGTCCGGATAGACCAACAGCTTCTCGATAACGCCGACCATACGCGCCAGCGCAAAATCCAGGGTGATCGTCGCGTCAGGGCCGATCATGCGCTCGACCGAAGAGTGCGAAATATCGCGTTCGTGCCACAGGGCGACATTTTCCATCGCTGGCAGGGCAAACGCGCGGACCATGCGGGCGAGCCCGGTCATGTTTTCGGTCAGCACTGGGTTGCGCTTGTGCGGCATGGCCGATGAGCCCTTTTGGCCGGGCGAAAAATACTCTTCCGCCTCCAGAACCTCGGTGCGCTGCAGATGGCGGATCTCGACGGAGAGGCGCTCGACAGACGAAGCGATGACACCAAGGGTTGCAAAGTACATGGCGTGACGATCACGTGGGATCACCTGCGTCGAAACCGGTTCTGCCTGCATTCCCAATGCCTTGGCGACATGTTCTTCCACGCGCGGGTCGATATTGGCGAAGGTGCCGACAGCGCCGGAGATAGCGCAAGTTGCAATCTCCGCGCGTGCCGCGACGAGACGACGACGGCAGCGTTCGAACTCGGCATAGGCCTGCGCCAGCTTGACGCCGAAGGTGGTCGGTTCGGCGTGGATGCCATGGCTGCGGCCGATTGTGACCGTGTCCTTGTGCTCGAAAGCCCGCTTTTTCAGGGCCGCCAAAAGCTTGTCCAGATCRCTCAAAAGGATATCGCTGGCGCGCATCAATTGCACATTGAAACAGGTGTCGAGTACGTCCGACGAAGTCATGCCTTGATGCACAAAACGCGCGTCCGGCCCGACGATTTCGGCTAAATGTGTAAGGAAAGCAATGACATCGTGCTTGGTCTCGCGCTCGATCTCGTCGATGCGATCGATGTCGAAAGTGGCTGCACCGCCCTTTTCCCAGATGGTTTTGGCCGCTTCCTTCGGGATGACGCCAAGCTCCGCCAGCGCGTCGCAGGCATGCGCCTCGATTTCGAACCAAATGCGGAATTTCGTTTCCGGGGACCAGATGGCGACCATTTCGGGACGCGAATAGCGCGGTATCATGTGTTTTCCTGTTCTTTTAGGCTTTAAACGCGGTCTATCAGAGCTAGGCCGATCACTCAACGCGCCATTTGGCGACTTTTTGCAATGGATGCGTCTATCGCTGCCTGGTGACCGCCAGCCAGCGATAGTCCGGGCCCTCAAATCCCGTTCCGCGCACTGCAATCATGACCGCGATTACCGGTTTTCCGCCGTCCGGATATAGGGTCTGGACCGCGCCGATACTATAGCCGAGCGGACAGCCGCGACTGGCAGGAACGGAGGCGTCTTCGTGGAGCATTTCGGGCTTGGCGTCAGGCTTGTCTTCAAGCAGCGTCAAGCGGAAGCCTTTGATTTCGCCCAGGTTTTGACAGGTTTCGCTCGGCGGGACGGCGATTTCTTCAAGTTGTATCGTGAGCGCTGCGTCAATCGCGGGAAATACGAATCGCGGGTTGATTTTCACCTTGAACGGGTCGGCCGAAAGCTCCGTAACAGGGTTCGATGCCACCGCATTGCCGGCATTGGCGCGCAGTTCTTCATCGCTGAGGGATGTGACGCCTTGTGCATCGCGGCCTACCTTGTCGCGGGCGTTTTCGAGTGACGAATTTTCGTCGTCGAGCCTGACCCGAACCGGCGTTTTGGCCAGAAACTTGTCGGTTGCCGTATCGATATAGAACCGGTTGGCGTAGGGGAAACCAGAGCCGTCCTGGACGCCATATTCCTCGAAGGCAAATGTGCCGCCTCCCTTGGAAAAGCCAATGATATCAAGCTTTGCGGCATCTCCAGCCCATGCCGCGACCGGCGAAGACGCAACGAGAAGGCTAAGAAAAACGCGGCGGAGTATCATTGCGATCCTTGGCGGATTGAACTGCGGATGAGGTCGATATTTGACCTATAAGCGGCTTCGCTTCCGCCTTTGTAAACAGCGGACCCGGCGACCAGCGCATTGGCGCCAGCACGTACTGCCAGCGCAGCCGTTTCAGCGGTAATGCCACCATCGACCTCGAGGTCGATAGGGCGTTCGCCGATCATCGCCTTGATTTTCTTGATCTTTTCAAGCGTTTCCGCAATGAATTTCTGCCCCCCAAAACCAGGATTGACGGTCATGACGAGGATGAGGTCGACGTCGTTCAGCACGTATTCGATAGCGGATTCCGGCGTCGCTGGATTGATGGCAACGCCTGCCTTCTTGCCGAGCGCCCGAACAGCCTGGAGCGAGCGGTGCAGGTGCGGTCCGGCTTCGGCATGGACTGTGATGATGTCAGAGCCTGCCTTGGCGAAAGCCTCGAGATAGGGATCGCACGGCGAAATCATCAAATGCGTATCGAAAACCGCGTCCGTCAGCGGCCGGATGGCTTTTACCACTTCCGGACCAAAGGTGATGTTGGGGACGAAATGTCCGTCCATTACATCGATATGGATCCAATCGGCGCCTGCCCGCAAAACAGAGTTTACTTCCGCGCCAAGTTTCGAAAAATCCGAGGCCAAAATGGAAGGTGATATGACGAGCGGACGGCTCATGATCTGTCTCCGGTAGAAATTCTGTGGGCGCCGGTTATCACGCGCGGCTGTATCGCACAATCGAAACTGTTCAGCGAAGTGATCGCCAGACCGGAAAGGGATCGTTATCCGCAGGCGTAGCGGCATGAACGCCTCGTGCTATGGCGCGCGCCATTGTTGAGGCCGCCGCGGCACAAAGGTCAATGAATTCAGCAATTTCTGGCGTTCTGCCGCTGGTTCCGGTGGCGAGGGCGAACACCAGATCACCGTCAAAAGGCGTGTGTGCCGGCCAGACTGCGCGGGAGTAACCATCATGGGCGGCAATGGCCAAGCGCTTGGCCTGAGCGCTCGTAAGGATCAGATCGGTAGCGATGACCCCTATTGTCGTGTTGGCATCCCGCGCCGCGTCGCTGAACTTGGTCCCGATTTCGGYGGCATCGGCAGGAAAGGGATGCGGCAGGCCAAGTCCGCCGAACTCGTTACCGATTTCGAAAGGCGCAGCCCAGAAATGCCTGCTTTTTCCGACGGTTACCATACCAAGCGCGTTGACCGCGACGAGGGCGCCGATGGTCACGCCACTTTCGAGGACTGACGAGGCTGAGCCCAGCCCGCCCTTCAACCCTTTGACAGTTGCTCCTGTCCCGGCGCCCACGGTCCCAAGTGTGAAATCGTTGGATGCCGACTGCGTTGCTTCATAACCAAGCTCACGATAGGGCGGGTAACGACCCCAATCCTTGTGGCCGCCATTCAGCAAATCGAAGAGAACGGCGCCCGGGACGATCGGAACACGCTGTGTTCCGACTTCAAAACCAATGCTCTCTTCTCGAAGGGCCGCCTGAACACCCGATCCGGCATCCAAACCGAATGCCGATCCGCCCGACAAAACCAGCGCGTTGACCTGCTCAACCGTGTTGTGCGGTTCAAGAAGATCGGTTTCGCGCGTGCCCGGTGCGCCGCCGAGCACCTTGACTGCCGCGGTTGCCGGGTTCTCGCATAACAAGACTGTACAGCCGGATTTGAGCTTGCTGTCGGAAGCGTTCCCGACTTTTAACCCAGCGACGTCAGTGATGAGGTTGCGTGGACCGGCCCTCAACATCAGTTGGTCTCCAGAACGAATTGATTTCCATCAAATTTCTGTAGGCGGTAAGTATCGGCGATACGCTCGCCTTTGGCATCGAATTGTATGGTGCCAAGCGCAGTTTCAAAGACATTGGTGCGCAGAATCTCTTGCAGGGATCCTGCCTGTGATTGCGCGGTGGTTAACGCCTGCATTGCCACTTCGGTCGCAGCATAAGCCGGTATCGTATAGCCTTCCGGCACTTTTCCGGCCAACTCGATCGTATTCTTGGCGTTTCGGGCACTCTCCAGAGTTTGTGGCTCGCGTGGTGCGATCATCAAAGTGCCGATGGCGAGCTCACTGCCATCGCCTGCCGCCTCAAGAGCCTCGCCACTGGCGATGACAAGTGCATAGTTCAGCGCCACGGCGCTTCGCCCTATGGCCGCAACATCGTCGCGTTCCCCGCCGATGAAAACCTGTGTGGCGCCTGCGCGTTTCAGCCGGCTCACCAGTGCATTTTGATTGTCGAGGCCGGGGCGATATGTATCGGCAAAGACCGGTTTCAGGCCTTTTTCCTCCAGACGGGCCCGTACACCTGCCGCAAGTTCACGCCCGAAGATCGTGCCGTCATCGATGATGGCAAACGGTTCCGAATGCCACAGCCCGGCGAGGATATCACCGGTTTCGTTGGCCTCATTGCGGCCAGATGGCGCGGTCCTGAAGACCGGATAAGGCTGATCGGCGCGCAGCTCGGTCAGTGTTTGCGCCCGTATTGCCGGGGTAATGATTGGAATGCCCTTCTGATTGAGTATGGGCAGAGCGGCTTCGAGCGATTCAGTGCAGAGAAAGCCAATGACTATCGCAACATCTGCCTGGACCAGCTGTTTTGCCGCCGCGTCGCCGCCTGCCGCGCTGCATTGGTCATCAGCCGTCGTAATTGACACCGCCTGGCCGCTCTTGTTCGCAGCCACCGCAATCGTCGCACCATCGACAACTTGCGTTCCAAGGCGCGCAGAGGGACCGGAAAGCGGCGCGATAACACCAATCTTGTCTTCCGCATGTGCGACACTTGCGACAGCTATGCAAAGGCCAAATGTTGCGGCGCGTATTGTGGGGTTCATTGCGAAAATGTCGTTTCCTCTTTGATGGGTAGTAGTTGCACGTTTTCGGTAGCTGTTTCCTTCATTCTTAGCAATCTCGCGCTATATAAAAGGAAGTTATCGGAAAATATGACCTGCCCCTATGGTTGAGACACATGTTGCGATAGTGATGGTTCGGACAACGGAAATAGAATAGTGCTAATTGCCAAAGATCAGAAAATAGAGCCGTTCGCATTTCGCAATGCCATGAGCCATTTTGCCGAAGCGGTTCATATCCTTACCACCGATGGTCCGGCAGGCCGCCGCGGCGTTACAATTTCGGCAGTATGCTCGGTTTCAGACAATCCGGCGACGATGCTCGTGTGTCTCAATCGCAATCATGACTTCAACCACCTGTTCATCGAAAATCAGGTTTTCGCACTGAATACGCTCTCGTTCCAACAGCAGGCACTTTCCGAAGCCTTTTCAGGCAAGGGCGATCTGTCCCAGCCGGACAGGTTTGCGCTCGGGCATTGGCAGACACTGCAAACCGGTGCTCCAGTGCTCGCCAACGCCTTGGCGAGCTTCGATTGCCGCATCATAGCTACACACGAAGTCGCAACGCATTATGTGATCTATGGTAAGGTCACCGCCCTCAATATGGGCGATCCTGGTCGTTCATTGATCTATCTCAATCGCTCCTATCACAGTGCAGGGGATTAGCGCCGGAGACGTCATGGCTGAACTGCCGCAATCGATCGAAGATGCGCTGGCCCTGCTCGAGGCTGGCGGATATGTCGCGGACCGTGCGTTGGCGACGGTGCTGTTCCTCAGCTTGCGAATGAAGAGACCCTTGTTTCTGGAAGGCGAGGCGGGCGTCGGAAAGACRGAGATCGCCAAAGTACTCGCGGCAACGCTGGACCGACCGCTGATCCGCCTGCAATGCTATGAAGGGCTCGACGTCTCTTCGGCTGTCTATGAATGGAACTATGCGGCGCAGATGATCGAGATTCGTCTCGATGAAGCGAGCGGCAAGGTTGATAAAAACGCCATAGAACGCAATGTTTTTTCGGAGAAATTCCTGATCAGGCGGCCGGTTCTGCAGGCGCTGTCGGGTAAACCGGGTAAGGCCCCGGTTTTTCTTATCGACGAGCTTGATCGAACCGATGAAGCCTTTGAAGCCTTCCTGCTCGAAGTGCTGTCGGACTATCAGGTCACGATTCCGGAACTTGGAACAATCCGTGCTGCCGAACCACCAATCGTCATCATAACGACCAATCGGACTCGCGAGATCCACGACGCACTGAAACGCCGGTGTCTCTACCATTGGGTAGACTATCCCTCCGCTGAACGGGAGCTTGAGATCGTCCGCCGCAAAGTCCCTGCGGCCAATGAACGCCTGTCGGATGAAATCGTCCGGTACGTGCAGAAATTGCGTGATCTGGATCTGTTCAAGCTACCGGGTGTCGCCGAAACGATCGACTGGGCGGGGGCCTTGACCGAAATGGACAAGTTGGCACTGGATCCGGAAACCGTATCCGACACGATCGGCGTTTTGCTCAAATATCAGGATGATATAGCCAGGATTTCCGGCGGCGAGGGGCGGCGAATACTCGATGAGGTCAAGGCCGAACTGAACGCGGCGTAACATGGAAACATTCGCCTCATCACCCGAGATAGCAAAGACGGAAAGCCGCCTTGCGGATAATATCGTCTATTTTGCCCGCACCTTGCGAAAGGCCGGTTTGCGGGTTGGCCCGGCTTCCGTCAGGGACGCGATAGAGGCGGTTTTGGCCGGTGGTATCGGCTCTCGGGATGATTTTTATTGGACATTGCACAGTGTGCTCGTCAACCGCCGCGAGGATCATGCGACATTCGATGAGGCGTTCCGGCTTTATTGGCGCTCCCGCGAGCTGATCGAGAAAATGCTGGCCATGTTCTCGCCCGTTGCCTTGGCGCGCGAACGATCGAAGCCAAGGGCTGCCGAAGCTCGCGTGGCCGAAGCGCTGTTCAAAGAAAGCTCGCGCAACCAGCCTGGAGAACTCCCGCCCGAGATCGATGTGGATGCACGTTTGACATTTTCCGGCAAGGAAGTGCTGCGGACCAAGGACTTTGCCCAGATGTCGGCCGATGAACTCAGCCAGGCGCGCCGGGCGATGGATGAGCTGACGCTACCCGTCGATGAAGTCGAGACGAGGCGTTTCCGCAGTGATCCCAAGGGCGCGCGTATCGATCCCAGAGCGATGATGCGCGCGAGCCTGCGGACCGGTGGTGATCTCATTTTACCGAAATTTCGCTCGCGTCGCGAAGTGTATCCGCCATTGGTCGTGCTTGCCGATATTTCGGGTTCTATGAGCCAATACACCCGCATTTTCCTGCATTTCATGCATGCGATGATGGCCAAGCGCCGCCGGGTCCATTGCTTCGTCTTTGGAACGCGCCTGAGCAACATCACGCGATCCCTGCGCTATCGTGACCCGGATGATGCGATCGCCCATTGCACGGGTGCTGTACAGGACTGGTCAGGCGGTACACGCATTGGCGAAACCCTGCGAGAATTCAATCGTCATTGGTCGAGACGCGTTCTCAGTCAGGGTGCGGTAGTGCTGCTCATCACCGACGGACTGGAGCGCGACAATACGAGCGGCCTAGAAGCGGAGATGGAGCGGCTATCGAAATCTTGCCGCCGGCTGATCTGGCTCAATCCCTTACTCCGATTTGAAGGTTTTGAGCCACGTGCCCGTGGTGTAAAAGCTATGTTACCCTATGTTGACGACTTCCGTGCTGTGCACAATATGGAGGCTTTGGAGGATCTGTGCCGGGCACTCAGCCGACCGAGTGGCACCGACGATGATCCGAAGCGCTGGTTGCACCAATATTGAAGTTTGTGGTACTGTCATACAATGCAAAATCCTACTGAACAAATACGTGATCCGTTGCTGATCGCCGAGAGCTGGATGGCTGAGG
>NZ_JBFUMG010000197.1:0-7821 GCF_054049495.1 Phyllobacterium sp. P5_D12
GAATATCGAACAAAGAGGCAAAAAATACGGCAAGTGGAGTTTATTGAGATTTGGATCAGGACGCGCCGAAAATGGTGGTTTGCGAGCACTGGAGCTCATTGAACTTTTGGGTTCATGAGCACCGGATCGCAGTAAAGCGCAATTTGCAGGCCGTCATGGCGCAAATTTCTTGAACTGACGCGAAAGCCGCAGGAAATTACCCAGCATGGCGTGGCCATATTCCGTCAGTACTGATTCAGGATGGAACTGCACGCCATAGGTCGGGTGGCCGACATGGGCGAGCCCCATGATCTCGCCGGCATCGGACCGCGCGGTCACCGACAGATCGCTGCCATCCTTCACAGACTCCACGATCAACGAGTGATAGCGGCCGGCGCGGAACGGGCTTGGCAGCCCCTTGAAGATGTCTGTCCCGCCATGATTGATGGCCGAGGCTCGCCCATGCATCGGTTCTTGCGCCCGCACGACCTTGCCGCCAAAGACTTCGCCGATACACTGATGGCCGAGACAGATGCCGAGAATTGGCACCTGTCCGCTCAACGTCTCGATAATCTCCATCGATTGCCCGGCTTCGCGTGGTCCGCACGGTCCCGGTGAAACGACAATTGCTTCGGGTGCCAGTTGCTCGACTTCCGCCGCCGTAATAGTGTCATTGCGAACCACCTGCGTTTCGACGCCAAGTTCGGCAAAATAGCGTGCCACGGTGAAGACGAAGGAGTCGTAATTGTCGATGATCAGGATCATGGGGCATCACCCTGATCGAAGACGGCAAAGATGCGCGCCGCCTTGTCCAGCGTTTCCTGATATTCCGCAGCAGGATCGGATAGCGCGGTAATACCGCCGCCCGCCTGAAACACGGCCTTGCCGCCCTCAAACAGCACGGTGCGAATGCCGATATTGCCGTCGAAATTGCCATTGAAGCCGATGAAACCAATCGAACCGCAATAGACGCCTCGCGCCTCGCGCTCGATCTCGGTGATGATCTCCATCGCCCGCAGCTTTGGCGCGCCTGTGATCGACCCGCCCGGGAAAGCTGCCCTGATCAGATCCATCAAGGATTTGCCTTCCATCAGCCGCCCTGTGACGGCGGAAACCAGATGATGGACGCTCGCATAGGTCTCAAGCCCGCAAAGGACGGGTGTCAGCACGGAATGCGGACGGCAGACGCGGGAGAGATCATTGCGCATCAAATCGACGATCATCAGATTTTCGGCCCGGTCCTTCTCCGATTTGAGAAGTATGTCGGCCAACTTCTTGTCTTCGTCGGGATCTGACGATCGCGGCATCGTACCCTTGATCGGCCGCGTCTCGACCTGATCGCCTTTCACCGCGACAAACCGCTCCGGAGAGCTTGACGCAATCACGATATCGCCGTGATCCAGATAGGCGGCAAAAGTCGCGGCATTACGCTGGCGCAGCGCTTTATAGAACTGCCACTTTGCAAAGCCTTCCGGCAGATCGGCGATAAAACGCTGCGCGATGTTGGCCTGGAAGATATCGCCGTCGAGGATGTATTCCACCACCCCGGCAACGGACTGCATATAGGCCTCTCGCTCGAAATTCGATCGCCAGGACGCCCGCGCAATCCGCTGCTGCCCGACATTCGAAGCTTCTTTCTTCGGCTCCTCTCGCAGAAGCCGCAGGAACAATTCGGAACGCTCGATGCTTTTCCTTTGCCGCGCAGCCTCGTCCGCTTCCGGCAATCCGGATGACAAAAGCCAGGCTTTTTCGGCCTGATGATCGAACGCCAGCACCGCATCGTAAAAATACCAGGCGGCATCCGGCATTGAGCCTTGCGCCGGCGCATCCGGTTGAGGCAAGCGCTCCAGCAATCGCCCGAATTCATAGGAAAAATAACCGACCGCGCCGCCCTGAAATGGCGGAAGACCGGGTTGATCATCGAGCCGGTACACATCGAGATAGTGCGAGATAGCCTCCAGCGGATGCCGATCAAGAGCAACGCCATTCCAGCTCGCCACGCCCTTTTCCACGACGAGTTTACCGAATGGATCAGCCGCCACGTAGGAGTAGCGTCCAAGGCTCTCGTGACGCATGGCACTGTCGAGAAAGCTCAGTCCGCCGAGAGCCCGAAATCTCTCGGCCGCTTCGACAGGTTCCAGCCATGGAATCTCACGGATATGCAAACCAATCCTCCTCGACTACCCCGCCTACGGATATCCTAGCTCTTACGGGTGGACAGAAGAATACTTGTCTCCGTCGAAGTGATTCCGTCAATATGGCGAATGTCGCGCAATGTCCGGTCGAAAGCCTCAAGGGTCTCGACTTCGATTTCGGCAACAATATCCCAGCGGCCGTTCGTGGTATGCAACGCACGGATTTCCGGAAAGCCCTGCAATCGCCGCACAACCTTTTCGGCGGCTTGCCCCGCCACCTCGATCATGGCAACGGCCCGGACGCCATAAATGCCCGCACCCGCCTTCAAGTTGACGGTGAAGCTCTGGATCGTGCCGTTTGTGGTCAGCTTGTCGATGCGCGTGCGCACCGTAGCGCGCGAAATACCCAGAATCGTTGCCATGGAAGAAACTGGCATGCGGCAATCATCCCGCAGTAAAGACAGCAATTTGCGGTCTACATCATCCATCATCGTCCAATCTGATCAAATTGATTGAGCAAAATGCGCATTAATATGTGCATTCCTATCAGGATGCTGTCTTTTTGTCACCGCGTCGAAGTGCCAATATCACCGCCGAAACGTGATAATCTTGGTTGGATCCCGGACCCCTTCAAACGCGAGAGTGACAGCTGCTCATGAATATGCAGAACAATTTCGAGGACACGCACAAGCAGAAGCTGACCGTCATCGGCGCGCCGATCGAAGAAGGCGCCGGAAGGCTTGGGGCTTTGATGGGCCCCGCTGCGCTGCGCACTGCCGGTCTGATACATATGCTCGAAGACCTTGGCCACCCGGTGGAAGATCGGGGGGATTTGCGCCTGCCGAAAACACTGCCTGTTGTTCCACCTGTCCAGGGTCTTGCGCATTACATCGAGAAAATCGCTGCCTGGTCCCGCATGCTGGCCGTCGAGACCTATGACGCAATGACAAACGGCACGTTCCCGGTCATTCTTGGCGGCGATCACAGCCTGTCCATGGGATCGATTGGCGGCATCGCGCGTTATTGCGAAGAACACAACCGCGAATTGTTCGTGCTCTGGCTCGACGCGCATTCCGATTTCAATACGCCCGCCACCTCCCCATCCGGCAACATGCACGGCATGTCGGCGGCGCTCCTTTGCCGCGAACCCGGCCTTGAAGGCGTCTTCGGCGATGAGCCGCATGGTTTCGTCAAACCGGAAAACCTGCATCTCTTCGGCATTCGCTCCATCGACAAGACCGAACGCGTGCTTCTGCGTGAGCGCGGCATCGATGTCATCGACATGCGGCAGATCGATGAATTCGGCGTTGTCAAACTGCTGCGCCGCATCATCGAGCGCGTACAGAAGGCCAACGGCATCCTGCATGTCAGTTTTGACGTGGATTTCGTCGATCCGTCCTTTGCACCGGGCGTCGGAACCACCGTTCCCGGCGGCGCGACCTACCGCGAAGCCCATCTCGTTATGGAGATGCTGCACGATTCCGGCGTCGTCGGTTCGCTGGACGTGGTTGAACTCAACCCATTCCTGGATGAGCGCGGCAAGAGTGCCCTGCTTCTCGTCGATCTTGTCGCCAGCCTGTTCGGCCGGCAGATTTTCGACAAACCGACATTATCCGAACAGAGCGCTGCCGCTCTGAACGTATGACACAATAGGAGGATACTTTGCTGCACACAGCCGCTGACCTGATTTCGACGGAATCCCGCCTTGGGGCGCACAATTACAAGCCGCTTGATGTGGTGCTGGAGCGCGGCGAAGGCGTGTACGTATGGGATATCGACGGCAATCGCTACCTTGACTGCCTCTCAGCTTATTCGGCCGTCAACCAGGGCCATTGCCATCCCAAAATCCTGAAAGCCATGACGGAACAGGCTGGCAAGCTCACGCTCACCTCCCGCGCCTTCCGCAATGACCAGTTGGCATTGTTCTACGAAGAACTCGCCGCCCTCACCGGCTCGCACAAGATCCTGCCGATGAACAGTGGCGCCGAAGCCGTCGAAACCGCCATCAAGGCCGTGCGCAAATGGGGTTACGAGGTCAAAGGCGTTCCGGAAAATGCCGCAGAAATCATCGTCTGTTCCGATAATTTCCATGGTCGCACCATGGGTATCGTCGGCTTCAGCACGGATCCTTCCGCCCGCGATAATTTCGGCCCGTTCGCGCCGGGCTTCAAAGTCGTCCCCTTTGGCGATATCGACGCGTTTGCAGCGGCACTGACCCCCAACACCGTCGGTTTTCTTGTCGAGCCGATCCAGGGCGAAGCTGGAGTGATCATTCCGCCAAAAGGTTATTTCACCAGGGTGCGCGAACTCTGCACTGAAAATAACGTCACGCTCATCCTCGATGAAATCCAGACTGGCCTTGGCCGCACCGGCGCCCTGCTTGCCGAAGCGCACGAAGGCATCGAAGCCGACGTAACGTTGATCGGCAAGGCACTCTCCGGCGGTTTTTACCCGGTCTCAGCGGTGCTTTCCAATAGCGATGTCCTAGGCGTTCTCAAGCCCGGACAGCATGGCAGCACCTTTGGTGGAAACCCGCTTGCGTGCGCCATTGCTCGCGCCGCGCTGCGGGTGCTCACCGAAGAAAACATGATCGAGAATTCCCGCATCGAAGGCGACTATTTCCTGCAAGAGCTCAAAGGCATTCGCAGCAATATCGTACGCGAAGTACGCGGGCGCGGGCTGATGCTGGCGGTCGAACTCCATCCGGAAGCCGGCGGCGCCAATCGTTTCTGCTACGAGCTCAAGGCGCGCGGCATTCTCGCCAAGGATACCCATGGCGATACGATCCGCATTGCTCCGCCGCTGGTCATAAAGCGCGATCAGGTCGATTGGGCGCTGGAGCAGTTCAATGCGGTTCTCACCAGCATGAATTAAGTTGGGATTGGTGCTTGTGGTAATCGCCGTGGCACCTCCCTCTCCGTCATCCTCGGGCTTGACCCGACAGCACGCATAAGCTCGACTTGATCCAGATACTGCAGCCGTCATTGAGCTTGTGGACTGCTGGAATGCGTTTGTGTGAGTGTCAATCTCAGCGCTCCTCAGCCATGGGTCCTCGGGTCAAGCCCGAGGAAGACGGAACGGGAGCTGCAGGGTGGTAGCTATCCTACATCCTCACCCGCGCGGCCTTTGGATCGTACATCGGCCGCAGTGAGGCCTCGGCCTTCACGCGCACACCGGCTATCTCGATCTCATATTCGGAAGCCAGCACCTGTTCGGCGCTCTCACCCTTGCTCGGCACGTATCCAAGCCCGATCGCACCACCGAGATGGTGCCCGTAGTTACCGGATGTGATCGTCCCGACGATCTTGCCGTCACGGACGATAGCCTCGTTGTGAAACAGCAGCGGCTCGGGATCGGTCAGGCGGAATTGCACCAGACGGCGATCCAGCCCTGTATCCTTCTTCTTCAGCACCGCCTCGCGGCCGATGAAATCGCCCTTGTCAGTCTTCACGGCAAAGCCGAGTCCTGCCTCCAGCACATGATCTTCATCGGTGATATCATGGCCGAAATGCCGGAAGGCTTTTTCGATACGGCAGGAGTCCAGCGTGTGCAGGCCGCACAGTTTCAAGCCAACGTCCTTTCCAGCTTCTTCGATTGCCTCGAACACATGTGCGGTCTGATCCGTCGAGACATAAAGCTCCCAGCCGAGTTCGCCGACATAGGTCACGCGGTGCGCTCGCGCCAAGCCCATGCCGATTTCGATCTCGCGTGCCGTACCAAACGGATTTGCCTCGTTTGAAAAGTCATTCGGGCTGATCTTCTGGATCAGTTCGCGCGATTTCGGCCCCATCACGCAAAGCACGGACTCCGCGGCAGTTACATCGGTGATGACCACGAACTCGTCCTTGAGGTGCTTGCGCATCCAGGCAAGGTCGCGCTGCAGCGTCGCGCCGGGTACCACGGCGAAAAACGCCGTATCCGACAGCCGCGTGATCGTCAGGTCGCTCTCGATCCCGCCGCGATTGTTGAGCATCTGTGTGTAAACAATGCGCCCCGGTTCAACATCCAGCTGGTTGGCACAAAGCCGCTGCAGGAATGCCAGAGCATCTCGCCCCTCAACGCGTATCTTGCCGAAGGACGTCATGTCGAACAGGCCGACATTGGCGCGCACCGCAAGGTGTTCTTCGCGCTGATTTTCGAACCAGTTCTGCCGCTTCCACGAATAACGGTACTCGCGCTCCTGACCCTCTTTGGCAAACCAGTTGGCGCGCTCCCATCCCGCAACTTCGCCAAAGACAGCACCTCGTGTCTTCAGATGCTCGTGGATGGGCGAGCGCCTGACATTGCGCGACGTCGCCATCTGCCGGTAGGGGAAATGATCGGCGTAAAGCAGTCCAAGGGTCTCCGAGACGCGCTCCTTCAGGTAGCGCCGGTTCTTCTGGAACGGCTGCGCCCGGCGAATATCCACCTCCCACAGGTCGAATGGGGCTTCGCCGTCGTTTATCCATTGCGCCAGCGCCATCCCGGCACCGCCGGAGGAAACAATACCGATGGAATTATACCCCGCCGCAACCCAGTAGCCGCCAAGTTCCGGCGCTTCGCCGAGATAATAGCGGTCATCGGGGGTGAAGCTTTCAGGACCGTTGAAGAAAGTGTGTATCCCCGCGGTGCCGAGCATCGGCATGCGGTTGACGCCCAATTCAAGGATCGGCTCGAAATGCTCGAAATCTTCCTGCAATTGATCGAAGCAGAAGTCTTCTGAAATGCCGTTCATGCCCCAAGGCTTCGCAACCGGTTCGAAAGCGCCAAGCATCATCTTGCCGGCATCTTCCTTGTAGTAAGCGCATTCGTCCGGAACGCGCAGCACCGGCAGACGCCCGAGCCCCTCGATAGCCTCGGTGACGAGATAGAAGTGTTCGCAAGCATGCAGCGGCACGGTCACGCCCGACGTTCCCGCCAGATCGCGTGCCCACATCCCGGCGCAATTGATCACGACATCGGTCTCTATCGTGCCGTGCTCTTCACCTTGCGCCCAGGTGACTCCAGTCACCCGGCCATTTTTCTTGAGAACTTCGGTGACTTTGACGTTCTCGACGATCTTCGCGCCGCGCTGGCGCGCACCCTTGGCAAGCGCCATGGCGATATTGGCCGGATCGCACTGCCCGTCGAGTGGCAAATGCACCGCGCCAACCACATCCTCGATGTTAAGATGCGGATACATCTCCTTGACTTCGCGCGGAGAAATCTCGCGCACATCGACATCGAACGCTCTTGCCAGGGATGCCTGCCGGTAGATCTCGTGCTTGCGTTCCTCGGTCAGCGCAACGGTGATCGAGCCCACCTGACGCATGCCGGTCGCGACCTCGGTCTCGGCCTCAAGCTTCACGTAAAGGTCCGCCGAATACTTGGCGAGCCGCGTCATGTTCTGCGAGGCGCGCAACTGGCCGATCAGTCCCGCCGCATGCCATGTCGTGCCAGATGTGAGCTGTTTGCGCTCCAGCAAAACGATATCGGTCCAACCGAGCTTGGCAAGATGATAGGCGACGGAACAGCCGGAGATGCCGCCACCAATGATGACGGCCCGGGCCTTTGCCGGTAGGGAGCTCATGCGCGAATTCTTTCGTTTTTGGGGTCCCAAAGCGGTTGATCGGGATGGACCGTCGCCTTGAAGCGCTCGCCAAAGATTTCCACCTCGACTTCGGTGCCGGGTTCAGTGAGTTCGGTCTTCAGCATGCCGAGCGCAATGGATTTATCGATGCGATGGCCC
>NZ_JBFUMG010000198.1:0-7816 GCF_054049495.1 Phyllobacterium sp. P5_D12
AGCTCATGTCGCGCTTCGTCGACCTGATCATGGCAATTCCGACCTTGATCTTCGCCCTTGTGGTGCTTTCGGTGCTGCCCGCCAACGTCGTGACACTCATCCTGGTGATGGGCCTGCTCGATGCGACGCGGGTGTACCGGCTGGCGCGCGCTGTCGCTGTCGATATCAATGTTATGGATTTCGTCGAGGCGGCAAAACTGCGCGGCGAGGGACGCATGTGGATCATCTTCCGGGAAATCCTGCCGAATGCACTGACGCCGCTGATCGCCGAGCTCGGACTGCGTTTCATTTTCGCGGTGCTGTTTCTCTCTGCACTGTCGTTCCTCGGTCTTGGCGTGCAACCGCCGGACGCGGATTGGGGCGGCATGGTCAAGGAAAACAAGGAAGGCATCGTATTTGGCATTCCGGCGGCGCTGATCCCCGCTGCGGCCATCGCCATCCTTGCCATTTCGGTTAATCTGGTTGCCGACTGGATCCTCAATCGCACCACCAGCTTGAAGGGAGGGCGCGGCTAATGGCCAAACGTCCCGTAGACAGAAGTGGAACCCTGCTCGATATCCGCAATCTGCGTATCGAGGCGACGAGCTACCCACCCGGAGAACCGCCGCGCAATGTCGTCATTGTCGACGGTGTTTCCGTCAAGGTCGAGCGCGGCAAGGTGCTGGGGCTCATTGGCGAGTCCGGTGCAGGCAAGTCGACGATCGGCCTTTCCAGCATGTGCTATGGGCGCGGCGGCGTGCGGATTACCGGCGGCGAAGTTTTGCTTAATGGCCGCGACATATTGAAAGGCGGGGCAAGATTGCTACGGCAAGTGCGCGGCCGTGAAATCTGCTACGTTGCACAATCTGCTGCCGCAGCCTTCAATCCCGCGCGCAAGCTGATGGATCAGGTGGTCGAGGCGGCGCTCTTGCACGGCATCTGCTCGAAGGCCGTAGCCGAGAAACGCGCGATCGGCCTGTTCAAGAAGCTTGGCCTGCCCAATCCTGAAACATTCGGCCAGCGTTTTCCGCACCAGGTGTCAGGTGGACAGCTGCAGCGGGCCATGACCGCGATGGCGCTGTGCTCGGAGCCGGATCTGATCGTGTTTGACGAGCCGACGACGGCGCTCGACGTGACCACGCAGATCGATGTGCTGGCTTCGATCAAGGATGCGATCCGCGATACGAATGTTGCGGCCCTTTACATCACCCATGATCTCGCCGTCGTGGCGCAGGTGGCAGATGACATCATTGTCTTGCGGCACGGCAAGAAAGTCGAGTACGGCGATACGCACCAGATCATCAAGGAACCACGCCAGCAATACACCAACCAGCTGGTCTCCGTGCATCATATCCCGCATGAGCAAAAGAACCCAACGGACGCGCCGATCCTGGTCGTGAACAATGTCACGGCGGCCTATGGCGGCGGACTGGTAAAGGTGCTGAAAAATGTCTCGGTGGATATCCATCTTGGCCAGACACTGGCCGTCGTTGGTGAATCCGGTTCGGGCAAATCCACGCTGGCCCGGGCGATAACCGGGCTGTTGCCACCGATGGAAGGAAGCATCACCTTTGACGGGCGGGCCTTGTCTCCCCGTCTTGCCAACCGTACGCGCAATGATCTGCGCGAGTTGCAGATGATCTATCAGATGGCGGATACCGCCATGAACCCGCGCCAGACCATCGGCACGATCATCGGCCGGCCGCTCGAGTTCTATTTCAAGATGCGGGGCAAGGAGCGCGACAGGCATGTTACCGAGCTCCTCGAAAAGATCGAGATGGGCAAGGGATTTGCCGATCGATATCCGGCCGAGCTTTCCGGTGGCCAGAAGCAGCGCGTGTGCATAGCGCGGGCGCTGGCGGCAAAGCCGAAGCTCATCATATGTGACGAGGTCACCAGCGCTCTCGACCCATTGGTTGCGGATGGAATATTGAAACTGCTGCTCGATCTCCAGAAGGACGAGAACGTTGCGTATCTCTTCATCACGCACGATCTCGCGACGGTGAAATCGATCGCCGATTCCATCGCCGTGATGTATCGGGGCGAGGTTGTTCGCTACGGGCCGAAGTCGGAAGTCTTGGCGCCGCCTTTCGACGATTACACCGATCTGTTGCTGTCGTCAGTTCCGGAGATGGAACTCGGTTGGCTTGAGGATGCGATGAAGCACCGCCGGATGGCCAGCGCTGGGAACTAGAGCTGGCCGGGCCAGCGGCCCTGGCCAAGCAGATGTACCGCCGTCACAATGCGACGGAAACTGGAGCGCGCGCGCTCCACGCTGTGGCGGGCACGCAGGTAGGCGTGCACCAGGCCTGGCTCGTTGTTCCAGATCGCCTTGCCACCAGCAGCGAGTACCTTGTCGCGATAGTGCCGGCCATCGTCCGATAGCGGATCGCATTCGGCTGAAATCACGACAGTGGCGGGCAGATCGGCGAAATCCGTGTCGTTCAATGGTGCAAAACGCGGGTCGGTCGACCAGTTGAACCCGCCGCCTCTGAGATTGAAATAATATAGCGTGTCCCGCGTTGTCAGCATCGGCGCTTCCGCATGGGTCAGGTAAGAACCTTGATCGGTTGCCCCTCCGAGCCCGGGATAGATGAGAACCTGACCAATCGGCGCGCGGTCGTGACGGCGCACATGATGCGTGACCGCAGCCGCCAGATTGCCGCCGGCACTATCGCCGCACAGGACTATCGGCAAATCTGAAGTAGCAGCCACGTGCTCGAAGGCAGCAAGGCAATCCCTGAACGAGGATGGGTGCAGATGTTCGGGTGCGAGCCGGTAGTCGACCGAGATCACGCGGAAGCCTGTGCCATTGCACAATTCGGCGCAGACATCGTCGTGGCTCTCAAGACCACCAACGACGAAGCCGCCTCCGTGAAAATAGAGGCAGATGGCTTCCGGATCGCCCCCACTTTTTTCATAGATGCGAAGTGGGATCTTGTGACTGCCGCTGTCGATGAACTGGTCGCTTGCCGACACCGCCTCAGGATAGCCGGCAAAGAACCCGCGACACATGGTGTCGTAAACATCCCGCTGCTGGGCAATCGAAAGCTCGATGGCATCGGGTGGGTAGAAACTGTTGGTACGTTCTATGAACGCCCAGGTTTCCTCGTCGATCAACGTGGAATAGTCGGTGGTCATTTCCCCTTCCAGACGGGCTCACGCTTTTCGGCGAAGGCCTTGAAGCCTTCCTGGCCGTCTTCCGATGCGTAGAGCGTGTCGACTGTACGGAATTTGCGCTTGGTAATCCAGTTCATGGCTTCCTGGAACCCCATGCTCTCGGCTTCGCGCGCCACTTCCTTGATGGCAGCGAAGACCAGCGGTGGCCCGCTTTCGAGCATGCGGGCGATTTCCCAGACGCGCTCCATCAGCTTGTCTTTCGGCAGGACCTCGTTGACCAGACCCCAGCGATGCGCCTCGCTAACGTCCATCCAGCGACCTGTTAGCAGAAGATCCATGGCGACATGATAGGGGATACGCTTCGGCAGCTTGACCGTTGCGGCATCGGCGAGGGTGCCTGCGCGGATTTCCGGCAGGGCAAAGCTGGAATGGTCCGACGCATAAATCAGATCGCAGGAGAGGGCGAGTTCGAACCCGCCACCGACTGCCATGCCATTGACCGCGGCAATGACGGGCTTGTTGAGGTCGATCAGTTCCTGCAGGCCGCCGAAGCCGCCGACGCCATAATCACCATCGACCGCATCACCGCCGGCTGCGGCCTTCAGGTCCCAGCCGGCGCAGAAAAACTTGTCGCCCTCGGTTTGCACGATGGCGACACGCAATTCGGGATCGTCACGGAATTTCTTGAACGTTTCGCCCATCAGGCGGCTCGTCGTGAGGTCAATCGCATTGGCTTTTGGCCGGTCCAGCGTGACTTCGAGAATGCCGCCTTCGCGGCGCGTCCTGATTACATCGCTCATTTCAGCTCTCCCTTTGTCACCAGCAGCGCATCGGCGATCCATGCGCCTTCGCCCTGCCTGCAGACCAGCAGCGGATTGATATCAAGTTCGGCAATTCGGCCAGAATTGTTCACAGCGAATGCCGCAATACCCATGATCGCTTCGATAGCAGCGTCAAGATCAGCCTTGGGCTTGCCGCGATAGCCATCGAGCAGCGGGAACATGCGCAGCGAGTGCAACGCATTCTCGATGTCCTCGCGGCTCGAGGGCAAGAGCAGGGTTGCCGTATCCTGCAGCAATTCCACCAGAACGCCTCCGGTGCCGAGGGTCATGACCGGACCGAATTGCGGGTCGTCGATGATGCCGACGATAAGCTCGGCAACCGCTCCCGTCACCATCCGCTCGACATAAAGACCGCTTCCGAGACCAACGAGATCATCGGCGGCGGACCTGACCGCATCGGCATCCTTCAGATTGAGCCGGACGGCGTTCTGTTCGGACTTGTGGGCGATGCCGAGTGCCTTGAGTGCGACCGGATACCCGAGTGCGTTGGCAATGGCGACGGCGTCCGGGCTCGTGGTGCAGCGCTGTCCGTCCGGCACGGGCAGGCCCGCCCTCTTGAGAACGGCCTTGGCTTCGGCTTCGTCCGGGGTACGCGTGCGGCCTTCAGCTTGCTCCTCCGGAACCGCCACGGCTTCCGCAAGCGGCATCTTCCACGCCTTGCCTATGAAGGCTGCAGCTTCCGCCGCATCAAAAGCTTCTGTTATGCCGCAGAGCGGTGCGATGCCTTTCGCCATCAGGCCGGACATGTATTCTTCCGGAATGTTCTCTGACAGCGAAGCGACAATGGCGCCTTTGGCTTGATTGGTCGCCAGCGCGTTTTCAAAACCTCGAACGGTCGACCACCAGTCGACATCCGAACAGCGATCCTTGCGCGGAAAATCGAGGACGAGGCAGCTTAGCGAAAAGCCGCCGGATACCATGGCGGTGAATGTCTCTGTCAATGCCGGTTCGTTGTTCCAGATGAATGTATGATAATCGAGCGGGTTGGCGACGGCGACGAACGCGCCGAGCGTGGATTTGACCCGCGCCCGGTGCTCTGACGTCAATTCTGGAAAGTTGACAGATCGACCCTCGGCACTATCGGCCATGACCGATGCCTCGCCGCCGGAACAGCTCATGGAACAGAGCGTATTGCCATCGAGCGGGCCGTGCACATGCAGCAGCTTCAATGTCTCAAGGAAGGACGCAATCGAGTTGACGCGGGCTATGCCGAGACGCTTGAGAAACGCGTCGGAGGCCGCATCGGATCCCGCCAGCGAGGCGGTGTGCGAGACTGTCGCGGCTCGGGCCTGGGCTGAACGCCCGACCTTCATCGCGACTATGGGCTTGCCGAGTTCGCGGGCGCGCTTGGCCAGAAGCTCGAATTTTGGTGCCGACTGGAACGCCTCGATATGGAGGCCAAGCGCGGTAACGCGTTCATCTTCGAGAAGCGCAATTGCCATATCCGGGAGACCGGTCTGCGCCTGATTGCCCGCCGTCATCACGTGGGCGATGGGCAGGCCGCGTGTTTGCATCGTCATGTTGATGGCGATATTGGACGATTGCGTGATGATGGCGACGCCGCGTTCATCCGGGCCAAGCCGCCGCCCGCCATGCTGGTCGGGCCAGAGCAGGGCGCCATCGCAATAGTTGATCAGCCCGTAGCAGTTGGGCCCGATGATCGGCATATCGCCAGCCGCTTCGACGAGTTCTTCCTGCAACCTTGCGCCATCCGCATCGTCGGCGCCTGCTTCGAGAAAGCCCGAGGCATAGCAGACAGCGACGCCCGCACCGGCTTCACGCAGGTCGCGCACGATATCCAGCGTGAGAAAGCGATTGACGCCGACAAAGGCAGCATCGGGGCTGCCCGGCAGATCTGCGACGGAACGGTAGACCTTGAGACCACATATTTCATCATGTTTGGGATGGACCGGCCAGATCTCGCCGGAAAAGCCCATTTTCTGTGATTGCTTGATGACTTCGGCGGCTTGCAGACCGCCGAAGACAGCAATGGTTTTCGGCCTGAGCAGACGATCGAGCTTATGCGATGCCATCAAATGCTCCGTTACGCGCCATGCGGGCGGAGCAGGGCACGCGAGATGATGTGCCGCTGGATTTCGGATGTGCCTTCCCAGATGCGCTCGACACGTGCGTCGCGCCAGATGCGCTCGAGCGGCAGGTCGTCCATCAGGCCCATGCCGCCATGGATCTGGATCGCCTCGTCCGCAACGAAGGCAAGCATTTCGGTAGCCTTAAGCTTGGCCATCGCCATGTCCTGATCCGCGACTGTGCCCTGGTCGAATTTCCAGCCAGCTTCGAAGGTGAGCAGGTCAGCAGCTTTCAACTCGGTGGCCATATCGGCGAGCTTGAACGAAACGCCCTGGAACTTGCCTATCTGCTGGCCGAATTGCTGGCGTTGCGCCGCATATTCGATGGCGTGGCCAAGTGCCCGTTCCGCACGGCCGAGACAGGTTGCCGCAACCTGAAGGCGGGTGGCTCCGAGCCAGGTATTGGCAACTTCAAAGCCCTTGTGAACTTCGCCGAGGATCGCATCCTGTGGCAGGCGGCAATCGTCGAACTCGATGATCGCATTGGTATAGCCGCGATGCGAAACGTTTCGATAGCCCTCGCGGATGGTCATGCCGGGATGACCTTTGTCGACGAAAAAGGCTGTGATCTTTTTTTTCTTGCCGCGCGGCGTATCTTCTTCGCCCGAGGCAACGAAGAGAATAACAAAATCCGCTTCGACGGCGTGGCTGATGAAATGCTTGGTGCCGTTGACGACCCAGTCGCCGCCTTTTTCAACGGCGGTCGCCTTCATGCCGCGCAGGTCGGAACCGGCACCCGGCTCGGTCATCGCGAGGCAATCGGACTTTTCACCACGGATGCAGGGGAACAGGTACTTTTCCTTCTGCGCGTCGGTGCCGGCAAGCAGGATGTTGGAAGGGCGTCCGACGCAGGTCCAGTGCAGCGCATAGTTGGCGCGGCCCAGCTCTTTTTCGTAAAGCAGCCACGTCACCGTATCGAGACCGGCACCGCCGACCTCCTCCGGCATATTGGCGGCGTAGAGCCCGGCTTCGATTGCCTTTTGCTTCAGCTCATCAGCCAATTCCTTGCGCAGGACGCCGGAGCGCTCGACTTCCGCCTCGTGCGGATAAAGTTCGTTTTCGACAAAGGCGCGTGTCGTCTCGACGATCAGCCTTTGCTCCTCCGAAAGACCGAAATCCATAGCGTTACCCTTTCTTTTTCTTGGGCTTGCTGGCGACCGCCTTGGTGGCTGCCTTGGAAACGGCAGGCTTCTGCGCCAGCTTCGACAGGCGCTTGGTGTAGTCGTTGTGAAGTGCGCCTGCACCCCAGCCCTTGCCCTTGTTCTGCTTGGACAGCGCATCCATGATGGCGACGAGATTATCGTCGCGGATACGCTCAAGCTCACGGATTGACAGGCCATGCGCCTGCTCGTCCGACTGACTGGCGATCTTGTCAACCAGTTCCTCGTCGAGTTCCGGCACGTCCATGAGTTTGGTCCACGGCCATGACAGGCATGGACCGAACTGCGCGATGAAGTGGCGCATGCCGGCTTCACCACCCGCGACGCGGTAGACCTGGAACATGCCCATCTGCGCCCAGCGAATGCCGAACGAATAGCGGATGATGTCGTCGAGCTCTTCGACCGTTGTGATGTCGTCCTTGATCAGCCACAGGGACTCGCGCCAGACGGCTTCGAGCAGGCGATCGCCGACGAAGGCTTCGATTTCCTTGCGGATCACCACCGGCTTCATGCCGATCGAGGTGTAGAGTTCGCGGGCTTTCTCGACGGCCTCGGGCGAGGTCTGCTTGCCGCCGACGATCTCAACCAGCGGGAGGAGATAGACAGGATTATAAGGATGGCCGACCAC
>NZ_JBFUMG010000199.1:0-7726 GCF_054049495.1 Phyllobacterium sp. P5_D12
ACCCAACATCATTGTCATGTCAGATTTTAGCGTTTTCCAAAATTTTTGCTGCAGTTCTTGAGGGGTTGTCATCTTCCGATCCTTTCTGAAACCGGATTGTAAACTGTCCGGAGCGAGAAAAAGTTCCTGCCGTTTAAGCTGATAAGAATGGCGCACGCAGGTTCCAGTGTCGCGCTGGGAGATTTCTATTGCATTCTTCGCAGCATCAGAACCGAATTTGTGGCTGCTTGAGAACGTTGTTTGCAGAGGCACGACAAGAAAGCGGGACCCCCGAACAAGCCTCACCAAGTGCCTGGCAATGGATCGATCGGAACAATATTTTGCTATCGGAGTTCGTAGGCCTGTCGGAGAGCTGGGGACCTCTTCGGCAGAGGCTCGGCGTGTCACCGCCCATTGGACCCCGCGTCGGGACTCACCTTTCGTTTTTTATTATAGGGCATTAGCTAACTCCGTCGCCTCCGTGCGCTTGGAGTAGTATTTCCCTATGTGTTCGGCAAACGCTCCAGCTGACTCATAGGCGTGCCAACGAGGCGGAACGACGTTTCCGCACCGCGGCATGGCATCGATTTTTGCTGCATCGGCGCAGGATACCAATTTGGCCATCGTCTCGATTTGACAAGCGCTTGGAATGGAATGGTATTGTCGGAGCATCGAGGGTACGAGGACAAAGTTGCCTTGAACCCTTTTGCCCATCTCGTTCCGGTATCCGGATTATACTCTCAAACGAGCTCGGCATGTCCGGCCCCTGCGCAACTGGTCTCGGCAAATCATGACCATCGATTGGATAGCAACACTGCAAGAGCAGGCRGAGTTCGCGAACCAGATCGCGGACGACGTGAAACAAGCTCTGGAAATCCCTGATCTGAGCGTTGCCCAGGCTACCCGGCTTTACCGCGTCGTGGAGCAAGGCGTACAGACGTTTGATCGGATCATGGAGCAAATGAAGAGCGCCAGCGATATCGAGGATGACTTAAGGGACGGCGCGGGATCAATAGCGGACGTGTGGACCAATCTTTCCGTGACGACTGTGAACAAGGTCCGCTCCATGCAGGGCTTGTCACCGATAGACTTCCCCTCGGGTCCCAGCGGTAGGCATTGAGGACCGATGGGCATTCAGTCAGCATAAAGCAGCATGATGCCGCCAACCACAATCAGAACTATCGTCGGAATTTTTCTCGTCAATCCAAGGAACTTCAGCCCCTGCCCGCGAGGTTCCAAGGAGGGTGAGTTTTGATTGTCTGGCGGTCGGCTCAGTCTGTGACCACTAAGCCGCCCAAGCCGAATGGAGCACCCAGCGATCGCCAAAACGGCACCAACAGCCTCCAGCATCACTTGTCTCCGCCAGAAATCGTGGGACGTCGGCTTCAATCATTCGACCGTCTCGGCAATCAGCTCGTGCGCCCGAATTAGTAAAGTTCGGACTCGCCTATCAAAGTCCCTGCTTTTTTCCCGCGCTCTTGCCGTCGGAGCTTTTCGAGCGTTCCTCAAAGCGATCTGCACCCTTGGCAAGGTCAGAACCTTTTTGCGACTCGACCTTCTTCTCATCCGCTGCGGCGCTCTTTCTCAATCCGCGCGCGGCTTGCTTGCCTTTTTCTGTTGGAGCTTGCTCGATACCCATCGCATTTCCTCCTAGCTTACTTCGCTGAGCTCAACGGTTAGATTATGCCTTCGTTCCGCCACCTCTCGTTAGCCGCGGCGTGGCTTTTGGGGGTGCCTCGCTGTCTGCAGGCGGGTACTCACATCTCAAAGCAGGCAGGGGACAGACTCTGCCGCAAAGCAACTGATTATGGACGTCAACCGTTGGACGCGTAGTGGTCTACGTGTCCAACGGTTGCCAACTTTAGCTTTTGCAATCCTTGTCGGCATCGGCCGAAGCGGCAGCAGTCTTGTCGCCTTTCTGCTGGGCCTGGACATCCTGCTGCGATGTTGCCTGATTTTTGTCGGCCGCCATGGGCATCGTGTCACCGGACTTTTGCTCCTTTTTGGCTGCCGTGCTGGAGCTTGTCGTGGTGCCCACACTCGCCGCCCCTGTTTGGGTCGTGCTATTCGCACTGTCCTGCATCGGGGCTTTCGTGCCGTCCTTCGCTATGCCCGCTTGGGTGTCTTTCTTCGCTGCGTCCGGGCAATCGGCCATAGCGGACGCTATTGCCATTGCTGAAATGGCTGCCGCGACAAAAATTGAAGCAATTGGTTTCATCTCGATCTCCTCCATAGGTGCCTTGCGACGAAACCGTTTCATGAAGGGAAAGTTCCTGTCGTTTGCGGTCAACGGCGTCGATAAATCAATTCCTTTATGGGGATTCGACTAACGGTGAACGAAAACTTACCTTTGTCATTTTACTGCCTACCCCCTCATCGAACGCCTACCATGCGACGAAGGGTAATCATTGTTTAATCAGGGGCACGTTGAACGTTACAATATCGGTTTGCCGCCTGTTACGGCGATTGTAGCTCCGGATACGTAGCTAGATAGCGGATCCGCCAGCATCACGTAAGCAGTTGCAAGTTCAGCCGGTTGCCCGGGTCGTTTCATCGGAACCTGGTTCCCGAAGCTTTCCACCGCATCCTTTGGCATAGTAGATGGTATGAAGGGAGTCCAAATCGGCCCGGTGCCACCGAATTGGCACGGATCCCCTTTTCGGCAAGAAGCTGTGCCAGGCCGGCCGTTCTGAATTGCACCTTTAGTCGTCGCATATGCGAGCAGCGAAGGATTGGGGGTGTCGGCATTGATCGACGTCGTGTTGATGATAGCGCTGCCTGGTCTCATGTGCGGAACGGCGGCCTTCGTGAGGTAGAACATGGCGTGAATGTTGACCTTAAACGTCAGCTCCCACTCCTCGTCAGAGATATCTTCTATTTTCTCGAAAGTCTTTTGATGGGCAGCATTGTTTACGAGGATATCGATGCCGCCGAGTTCGCTTATGGCGCGGTCAATAATTAAACGGCACTGCTCGGGCGACTGGATATCGCCTGCGAGGAGCACCGCTTTTCGCCCCGCCTCTTCAACGAGCCGTTTCGTTTCTCGGGCATCCTCGTCTTCATTGAGATAAGCAATCAAGATGTCTGCGCCCTCGCGAGCATACGCGATAGCGACAGCCCGGCCGATACCACTGTCGCCGCCGGTAATGACAGCGCGCATGTCCTTAAGACGGTTGCTACCTTTATAGGATAACTCCCCGTGATCAGGAATAGGCCGCATCGAACCTGTGTGGCCGGGAATTGGTTGTTCTTGTGACGAAAATGGTGGAGTTGGATAGTCAGACATCTCAGTACCTCATTTCAAGTATGGTCGGCTGACGTCGCATCCTTTATACGCCCGCTTGCTGCTTCATAAGCGTCGTCGACCACGGCCGCAGTCTGATCATAGATGTTTGACGCAGCCTCCTTACCCTTGTCGAGAATGTCTTCTGCCTTGGGTCATGATCCGCGCCTGAGTCTTCGTTGTAGCTGGACATTTTGCAGTCTCCGGTTATTTGATTTCACTCTCATGGCCGCCCGGTCCGGAAAGTGCAATTGCAACGGCACGTTTCAAAGKGCGGTCTTGTGCTGCTAGCTAACAAACGGCTGCCGCGTTGGTTCCCCGAGAATGACCCCGGATCAGTTTACTGCTTGTTGCGCCGAACTCGGCGTGACCAAACAATAGCTGGCGCAACGCTTTCAGTGTTGTTAGCGCATGACGCTTCTTTCTCATGAGCCTTTTCTGCTACGCGAGAGATGGAGCAACGGACGCCATCGATCGGGAAAATTTAGAATGCTTACTTAAAACCAGGTGCAGCTTCAATTGACTTATAATTATAACCATCCATACTGATAATAATAAACTGTGCGAGGTCACATGAGCAGCGTTGATCAATCGCTAGCCGACGAACTTTACCGCGATCTACGGACGCTCACGACCGATGGAATCGTTGGTAAGAAATCAGCGTTTCCGCGTGAATGGGCTGAATCGATGCGCGAAGATATGATGACCGCTTTTTGGTCTGCGATTCAGCGGCTAGGCGGAGCGGTAGGACGCGGCCCGCGGCGCTGGTATGTGGAAATCCATCCTGAGGAGTTTGGAGGATTTGTTGATCTTGTTACGCACCAGTGGGTTGTGGGGATGTGTGAAAGGACCCTTGGAACGGACTACCAAATTGTCGAGATCGGTTTTGATGTTCCTTTCCAAGGTGCCAAATATCAGCCTTGGCACCGAGATTTCCCTTCTCCGGCCGAAACCTATGCAGATCGGCGCATCACTTCGTTGGCTTTTAACTTGACCGGCGTGGATGTCACGAAGGACATGGGACCGTTTGAAGTCGCGCTTGGCACTCAATACGTTGATGGTCGTGAGTGGAAGCATGAAATGTTTCCCGCCAAGGAAAGCTGGCTCGGGTTTCAGAGCAAAGCTGTTCGGAAGTTTCCCCAACTCGGCGATATTTCCTGCCGTTCGGCGCTGACCGTGCATAGGGGTACAGAACATGCATCACCGATTGCTCGGCCCGTGCTGGTGCTCGGGGTTGATGCTCCCGGAGCAGGACACGCGGAGCTGCATGACCTCATGGTGACCCAAACCTATTTCGATGCGTTACCCGATTCAGTGAAAGAGCATTTGGTATGTCGTGTAGTAAATGAGTTGGAACCCGTGATTCAAAAGCACGATATCGAAGGATTGGTTATGGGTGCCGATCCCGAATAGTCTGCTGAATTGAACTATCTCGGCACATCGCTTACGTCGGCAAGGCTGATGTTGGCAGGAACTGATTCTAGATGGAATACTTGTCGTCGTTCCAGTCGTAGGTGCCTCCGACACCTGTTTCGCCCCAAAGCTTTTCCGGCCTGGATCTCGAACTCCGTGCCGGAGACGTCAACCTCGGCCGTCGAGCGGAAAATGAATAGCACGATCGATTTCACCTAACCTGTCGCCTCGCCTATGGTGTCTGCAGCCACCGCTCCCCGCTCTCCCATGGGGCGCGGTGCTCCGGTGGTGCTGTCCATTGCAGTTTGATGCTCGAGTTCTGCATTGAGTTCAGCTCCGAGGATCAGGATTATCAACGATATCCAGGTCCACATCATCAGGCCGACGACCGCGCCCAAGGTCCCGTAGGTCGCGTTGTAATCTGCAAAGTTGGCGAGATAGAACGTGAAGGCGGCAGAGGCAATGATCCACACCAAGGCGGAAAAGACAGCCCCGAAAGAGAGCCAGCGCCACTTTGCGTATTCGCGGTCGGGGCCGAACCGATAAAGGACAGAGACAGCGAGAGCGGCAATTACCACTATGACCGGCCATCTGGCTATGTTGATCAGGGCCTCGCTCCAGCCGGTTAGTCCAAGTGACGCCAACAGAGGGGGGATGGCTCCCAGAACGGTGATTAAGACAATCCCGAAGAACAGGCCACCGAAGGTAAAAACGAATGAAATCAGATTCAACCTCAAGAAGCCGCGGCTTTCGTCTTCCCCATACGCGACGTTCAGAGCTTCGAATATGGCCTTGAAACCGTTGTTTGCGCTCCACAGGGCCACCAGCAGTCCCAGCACAAACCCGACGCTGAGCGCTTTCACATCCTGGGTTGCCAAGGCCTCAAGCTGAGCTTGGATCAGGTCAAGGGCATCGTTCGGCAGAACTCCCGCAAGCAACGATATGTTGCTGGCAACCGTGGCACGATCCGCCAGAAAACCATAAAGAGACACGAAAGCCGTAAGTGCGGGAAACAAGGCCAGCAGAAGGTAGAAGGTCGAACCAGCAGCTATCAGCATGACCCGATCTTGTTCCAACGAATGGTAGACCCTGAAGAGAACATCCTTCCATCCCAGTGCCGGAATTTGGGCTGGAGACTCCGCCTTGCGGCCCCGCCCGGGCTCAAGCGGCTCCTCCTGCTGCGCTGCCGCTTTGTCGATTGAGTAAGACCCACCCGTATTCCGTCGGGGCGTGATGGATACTGGTGCTGTCTGGTGTTGGAGGGCGCGTACTGCCGTTAACAACGCCAACGCGTAAAGCGCGAATGCGATCCGTCTCATAGCAATTCCTTTTGCCATCCGGGCAATTGAGGAGATAACCGCCATGAAAAAGGTTCGTTCCCCGCAATGCAAGGTTTCAAATCAAACAAGCCTGCAACGCCCATGAAGCCCACTTTGCGCAGGGATGCCACGCAACCTTCCATTTCAGCCTGACGCTTGCCGCTTGCGGGAACTGATCAAAGCTGCAACCGTTTTGTCCATAGACAGCATTGGCCGTGTTAACCAGACGTGACGGCAGGGCGGACAGGACAGTTTTTCTGGTTTCCGGTCTTGGCCAACGAAACGGCAGGCGGGCGCATATCCCGTCCGGCCGATGCTGTCGGCGGGGCAATCAACAGCATTCGCGTAGCGACGACGACAACGATTGGATGCAAATCTAGCTTTTCAGATTGGGGAAATGGACATCAGGCCAGCAGTTGGTGAGCGAGTTGAACTCCCACCGACACTGTAATCAGCCACAGCGCCTCATCCCAGTGGTTAAGGTAATCAGCCGGAAACGTTCCCTGAATGCTATCGCAATGGTCCTTCTTGTTGCCGTGTTCAGGTCAGTTGGTAAGTTCAGTCCTAAACGAACACTGGCCGCAAAAATTCCGCAGACGGCGACACCCGTAGTCGCATCACCGGACTGGCAGCCTTTGTTACTCGATTACCTTTCTCTCGGATACCATACGGCGACTGCATTCAGTCCCCACCGACGTGCTTCTACTCACCCGTCGCGCAAATATGYTGATGATGCTGGAGAGCACGATCTCGCTGYTGACGCTTGTCATCGTCGCCGCCCGCGCGGTCAACGCTATCCCGTAACGTCGTGCAAGCAATAAGTGGTTACGTGGGACTTAATCCAATAGCGTGGGGGGCTAAAACGCACCGCTTAGGCCCGACATTCATCAAAAAGACGGACGTTCAAAAAACGAGCGATCATGTCTCTCCGCCAAAGTCTTAACTGCGTGCTGGAGKGGTCTTGACGGCATATCTGAGCTTGTTCTGATTCTACGCGGTACGTCATCTTGCCGCGGTCATTACCGCTTAAAGCTTACACACCGAGCCCGGCAACAACATAAAACAGAGCTGCAATAAATGCCGCTGCCGGCATCGTGATCAGCCAGGCGATGACGATGTTTCCGGCCAGCCCCCAACGCACCGCCGACACACGCCGCGCTGCCCCGACGCCGATGATCGCGCCGGTGATCGTATGCGTCGTCGATACTGGAATACCGAGCCATGTCGCCGCGAACAGCGTGATCGCACCGCCGGTTTAAGCAGGAACCGATCACTTCGCGTGCCAAACAACTCGTATCTGTCTTCCCTCTTCGAGAAACCCCAGAACGCGCCACTCTTATTCGGTAGATGGAATTTTGCGACTTATTTGCGCAAAAGTGGAGCTGTTCTCCGCACCGACTTACCCAGTGGAGGCCTTATTGCGGTWAGAACTTTTTCCGGCTACGCATCCCTCAGTATCCGAGTACCCCTCGCCGACCTATGTTTCACAGCTCTTATTGGGGAACGCGACSACGATGCATCCGCARAGACTGGCGCTGGACACATGTGTGGTAAGCGAGTTTGCGAAACCGAAGCCCAACCAAGGTTGCCTGAACCTGCTCAACGCGCGGCCGCCCTTTGATTTCGCTATGCCCTTCCCGGTCTACGCAGAAATCCAGGTCGGCATCAATATCAAGCGCCTCGACGGAAACAAGAACTGGAAGGCGCATCTACGATGGCTAAACCTCGTCAT
>NZ_JBFUMG010000200.1:0-7696 GCF_054049495.1 Phyllobacterium sp. P5_D12
GTCTTACGCGTGCACAGGAGCATTTGCTCGTTCTCGGACGTCAGACGGCAGCGGAGCGCGTGGCTGCTTTCCTCCTCGACCTGGCGGAACGTCAGGGTGGATTGGAACGGGTGGAGCTTCCCATGTCACGCATGGACATAGGCGACTATCTTGGTCTAACAATCGAAACTGTGTCCCGGGTATTTTCAAAGTTGAAAGACAAGGGGATCATCGCCCTTCCAACGTTGCGAAGTGCCGAGATCAAAAAGTGGAACGCGCTGCAGGCAATGAGTGAATAGCGCATCCTTAAAGCTCGCGGCCAAATCATGAGAAATTATCTACGACGGCTGACGGGACGGGTAAGAAGCGACCCTGCCGACCGCCACTTGGCCTACATTTTGACTTTTGTCGCGGGTGCGGCGAATGCCGGAGGTTTTCTGGCAGTACAACAGTATACCTCGCACATGTCGGGCATCGTGTCGTCGATGGCCGATAGCTTTGCGTTGGGCGATGTCAAATTTGTACTTTCCGGACTGGCCGCGTTTGCTTCGTTCGTCGCAGGCGCGGCCGTTTCGGCTATCCTCGTCAATTGGGGCCGGCGACAATCACTGCAAAGCGAATACGCTTTTCCGATCATGATCGAGGCCCTTCTGCTGCTTTGCTTTGGCCTAATGGGCAGCAATCTCTCCCGGCGTGAATGGCTGTTTGTTCCCGCGACCGTCATGCTCCTATGCTTCATCATGGGCCTGCAAAACGCCGTGATCACCAAGCTTTCCAACGCTCGAATTCGGACGACCCACGTTACGGGGATGACGACAGATATGGGAATTGAACTGGGGAAGCTTTTCTATTGGAATATAGCGCGTGACGACACTGCCAGACCCATGGTCCGCGCGGACCGAGCGAGACTGAAGGTCCACGCATCGCTGGTATTCCTGTTCTTTGCCGGGGGCATCGTTGGCGCAGTGGGGTTTAGATTTGCCGGCTTTGGAGCAACGATATTTCTAGCCCTCATCCTCCTGGTCGCTGCGGCTGTGCCGTTCTTCGACGATGTGAAAACAACGCTGAGTAAGACCTGGGCGCGGTGAATGTTGTGTGTACCTCTGTTTAACCCGGATCAATGCATTTCCTGAAGGCGAAAGAGTGTGGCCGGAGGCCGTAGTGGCCGCAAGCTTCAAACAATCAGACGACGGTGAGCAAGTTCTCGACCGCTTTGACGCCGGGTGCTGACAATGCTGCCCGCGCTGCAACGCTGCGTTCCGCCCAAACCTTCACATGCCCCTCGAGAACTACCTTGCCAGTATCGTGAACCGTCACTCGAATGTCGGACGGCTCAATCCGGGCACTTCTCTTCAGGGAATCCTCAATTCGCCTCTTGACGTCAAACGACGACGCGTAGGGTTTGACCTGGATGTTATTGGCGACGTCGAAAACGCCCGCCAGTGCTCGCACGGCTTCCGTAGCCGCTATCTTCTGGTAATTCCAATCAACGATCCCTGAGAGAACCACCCATCCCTTGTCAACTTGCACTTGGACGGCTCCATCAGGAATGGCGGTACTCCAACTCAAGATGTTAAGCGCGCGCTTTGCGATCTCATCGTCTGCTGTGCGATGGCTGCCGACAGGACGCACCTCTATATCCAGCGCGATCCCGCGAACACTTTTGACGTGGCAAACAACGTCGGCGGCGGTGTTTTTTTCCATGTAGGTAGGAACGTGTCCCGTCAAAGTGACGACTCCATTTTCGACGGAGACGCCGATGTTTGCAGCGTTGAGGCTTGGTTCGAATTCAAGTTCGTCGAGGATGTTCTGTCGCAAAACCATGTCGTTCATTGTAGTGATCCTTTGAGCAAACGGCCGACGCCGAGGCTACATTCTCGCCTCGCGTTGCAACCGAGGCATTGATCAGGGTCAAAGCGTCAATGGCAGCGTCGGCCTATTTGACCGTGGCGATTATCGATGTACTTGCGGGACACGTTGCCGTGGCCCTCATACCAACAACCACTGTTCTCTGTTGTGAAGACGATTTCAGGATATCGGCGACATTTGGTATCATAACCGCTCAATTGGGCCACTGGCTCTCTGGTGGATTCGCAGAGACGCCTTTCTTAAGCGAACGCTTTGGCGGAGACTCCTCACCCGTTGGTTTTTGAGACAGGCCGACTTCTTGAGCGTACAATACCTAAACTGCATGTCAGGGGTTTTGAATGCACTTTGCTGCAATCCGAGACTTCGTCGCCAAGGAAAGCGTCCTGCTGGCCTTGAGCCTTGCTTTATCGTGGGCGTCACCTTCGCTGGCGCAGACCGCGGCAGCACCACCTCCTCCCGCAAAGGTTGAAGAACTCATCAAGCTCCTGGATGATCCGGAAATCAAAGCGTGGATCACCACAAAGGGTGCGCCGCCAACCGCTGCAGACGAACCTGCCGTGCCAACAGCGAGTGACTTTATGGTTTGGTCGGACGCCGTTCGTGCCCATCTGCGCGGCATTGGACAAGCCATTCCCGCGGTTCCCGCCGAGTTCTCGAAGGCACACTCAATGATCATGACCGAAATCAACGGTCGACGTCCCGCAGCGATCGTGCTGCTCTTCACTGCGTTTGCTGCGCTGGGCTTCGGTGCCGAATTTGTGGTTCGACACATTCTCAGCCGCGAGGGCCGGCGAATGGCTATGTCCGCTAAGATCGAGGCTTCGCCCGCGCGCCACCATATCATCGGCCGCTCGATTTTCGCGGCCATCGCTCCGTTAGTGGTCTTTGCTTTGGCCAGTATCGGTGCCTTCCACGCCTTCACTTGGCCGCCGCTGCTGGCCATGCTCGTGCTTCCCATGCTCGTGGCGCTAATCGCCTGGCGCGTGATTATGCAGATTACTGCCACACTACTCGGTGTAAGCCGCGATGAAATAAATGGCGAGAGCGTCGCCAAGGTGCGTCTTATTCCCATGGATGACGTGCAGGCAGCCTTCTGGTATCGCCGTATTGCCTTGTTCGCAGGCATCTTCCTTACGGGCTGGGTAGCGGCCGGGATGATGACGGCGCTGAATTTCGCGCCCAACGTCAAAAGCCTGATCGTTTACTTACTCGGCCTCGGCCTTCTGGCGGTCGCACTGGAAATCGTGTGGAACCGCCGGGAAGCCGCCGTTGTATCCCGAGCTTACCGCGCCAAGGAGTGGCTGCTCACACTTTATCTGTGCGTACTCTGGCTGCTGTGGATTGCCGGCATGAGCCTGGCGCTGTGGGTCGGAATATACGTCCTTATCCTTCCTCCGATCCTGAGAATGACCAGCACCATCGTCCAGTCGTTTTTCGGCAGTCCTGAAGATTCTCCAAAGAGCAGAAATCAGGTTTTGGAAGTGCTCATCGAGCGGGCCGCGAGGGTGGTCATTATCGCGCTCGCCGCAGCTTGGCTCGCTGCTGTCGTTCGGCTTCGCGCAATGGGTTTGATGGAGGACGAGGCTGCCAGCCGCATGATCCGCGGCGTATTGGGAGGCATAGTCATTCTGCTCGCAGCCGACCTGATCTGGCATATGGTCAAGGGCTTCATCAATCAGCGCATCGAACGTGCCCGCATCGAAGGGGGCGATGAAGCAGCACTGGCCCGCAGCGGGCGACTGATGACACTGTTGCCGATCCTGCGCAATTTTCTTGCCGTGGCGATCGCCGCCGTTGCAGTCATGATGGTTCTGTCGGGGCTTGGCGTGGCAATCGGCCCATTGATCGCGGGTGCGGGCATTTTCGGCGTCGCCATCGGCTTCGGCTCGCAATCGCTGGTCAGGGACATCATCAGCGGTATCTTCTACATGACCGATGATGCATTTCGGGTCGGAGAATATATTCAGAGCGGCAGCTACATGGGGACCGTTGAATCCTTCGGCATCCGCTCGGTCAAACTGCGCCACCATCGCGGTCCGATCTTCACCATTCCCTTCGGTACGCTGGGCGCGGTGCAGAACATGAGCCGGGATTGGGTCATCGACAAGTTCTTCATCTCGGTCAACTTCGACGCCGACCTCGTCAAGGTCAAAAAATTGGTGAAGGGTGTCGGTGCGGCGCTGCTAGAGGACGAGGAACTTGGCCCGCAGATCATCGAGACGGTCAAGATGAAGGGCGTGGAGGCCTTTAGCGACTATGGCATCAAACTGAGCTTCGCCGTGATGACGAAGCCCGGCCACCAGTCCTCTATCCGGCGTCGCGCCTACGCGATGATCCGCGAAGCCTTTGCGTTGAACGGCATCGGCTTTGCGTCACCAACGGTGCAGGTCGCAGGCGGCGAGGATCATTCAGGAAATGCCATGGCCGCGGCTTCCGGCGAAACCATTGCACGCAAGAAGGCTGCTGATGCCAAATTGAAATTGGTGGAGGGCGAAAGCTGAAGGCTATCAACAGGGATCTGGGAGGATCGAAAAATGAGCGTGTTCGTGGCCGAGATTTTAGGACGGGGAATTGTCGCCTTCGACGCGGCGAATGAAGATGATGCGAGGATGCGTCTGTCGGATGAGGCGTTACGGCGGGACCTGCATGTGTTTCAAAACCAGGGCCGTTGCCTCTGGGACGGTGTCGCGGAAATCAATCTGCGTGGAGCGCTCCCGAAGGAAGCCGAAATTTGGCAAGCCAGCCGCACGACGGCTGGCCAGTCGGGCGAGCCTGACGGTCAGGATGACTGGCGTATTTTCTTGCTTCCGGTTGTCGATCCTTCGAGATTCGATGATGACGACGATGATGACCGGGACGATGGCGATTAAGCTGCGTGCGAGGGGTGTATGTCCGTTGAGGTTTATCGATAGGACATGATGCCAAGCCTAAAACTGGTAAGAGCCAGACGGTGGAATTTGGACTATTATGGCACAGGTCACTGGATTCAGTTACTAGGATCGGCCTTTCCAACCAAGCAAGCGCATCGCATTCGCCGTTACCAAGACGGTCGCCCCGGTGTCGGCAAGGATGGCTGGCCAAAGCCCGGTGATTCCGACAATGGTGGTTATCAGGAAGACACCTTTCAGACCGAGAGCGACTGTAATGTTCTGGTGGATGTTGCCCATCACGCGCTTCGACAGGTCGATCATGTTGGCGACATCGATCACACGGCCATGAAGGATCGCTGCATCGGCAGTCTCCAGGGCGACATCTGTGCCGCCACCCATGGCAATGCCGATGTCGGCGGCAGCAAGAGCCGGAGCGTCGTTGATGCCATCGCCGACCTTGGCGACGACGAGGCCGCCGCGCTGCATTTCACCGACGATCCTTTGCTTGTACTCGGGCATCAGTTCGGCCCTTGGCTCGATACCCAGCTTCTCGGCAATGGCCTCTCCGGTTCGGCGGTTGTCTCCTGTCAACATGACCGCTTTAACTCCGGCATCGCGAAGCAATGCCAAACCTCGCTCGGCGTCTGGGCGTGGCTCGTCGCGCATTGCGATCAATCCTGCGAGCTTGTCCGCGACGATGAGAACAGAGACCGTTTTTCCTTCGTCATTCAATGAGGTGATAGAGTCGGTCTGTTCCTTGGAGAGGGAAACGATATCTCCTGCCGCTTGGGGTGAACCCAGGAATACCGCTTTGCCACCAACATTGCCTTCAACACCTTTGCCGGAAACCGCCTTGGCAGTCGTCGCTGGGGGAATTGGAGCTTTCTCGGCCTTTGCCTTGTCGAGGATGGCCATCGCCAGCGGATGACTGGAACCCATTTCCAATGCCGCGGCCGTTGAAAGTATCTGCTTCTCCGGGGTACCGAACGAGACGATATCGGTGACGACAGGCTTGCCCTCGGTTAGCGTCCCGGTCTTGTCAAAGGCAACGGCGGTGATTTTGCCGAAAGTTTCCAGCACAGCGCCGCCCTTCACAAGAAGCCCACGTCTCGCTCCTGCCGACAGCCCCGCCGCGATGGCGGCAGGTGTGGAAATGACGAGTGCGCAAGGGCAACCAATCAACAGGATTGCAAGACCTTTGTAGACCCATTCGCTCCACAATCCGCCCATTGTCATGGGTGGCAACACTGCTACAAGTGCCGCGACAACCATGACGGCTGGTGTGTAATAGCGGGAGAAGCGGTCGATGAAGCGTTCTGTAGGTGCTTTGCTTTCCTGAGCTTCCTCGACCAGGCGAACGACACGGGCAATCGTGTTGTCATCTGCGGTTGCAGTTACGCGGATGCGCAGAACTCCATCGGTGTTGATGGTTCCGGCAAAGACACTGTCACCAATGTGCTTGCGCTTTGGTGTGCTCTCACCCGTCACCGGAGCTTCATCAATCTCGCTCGTGCCTTCTGTTATATCGCCATCAGCCGGGATGCGGTCGCCGGGCCTGACCAGAATGACATCGCCGATTGCCAACTTGCTTGGCCTCAATTGTTGCCGTTTGTCGGTCGCGCTCCACCAAAGCAGTTTTGGGCACGAGATCGGCAAGTCCCTGAATGCTGGCGCGTGCCCTTCCCGCCGCCACGCCCTCAAGCATTTCGCCGACAAGGAATAGGAATACGACGGCGGTAGCTTCCTCTCGAGCACCGATGATCACCGCTCCCACTGCCGCAATCGTCATCAGCATTTCAATGGAAAACGGCGTTCCGGCCAGGGCCGCCAAGATAGCTCGGCGTGCAATCGGAACGAGACCGATGAGCATCGCAACGATAAATGCCCATTGCGAGATGTCCGGTATTGCTTTTGCAACCCCGTATGCGGCGACGAATGCCACGCCGCTCGCAATTGTCAGAAGGCTTTTTCGGCTTGTCCACCAGGATCCCGACGGAAGTCCATGGTCGTGACTGCGCAATTCCACAGTCTGTTCGACATGATCGTCATGATGATCATCGGCACGACCATCRGAACCTGCAGTCTCCGCGGCGGGGAGTCCCAGAAACCATGCCAAGACAAGCCGTCTTTCTTGCCGGAGCCACCTGAGAATTTTGGCGGTGATACTTGGCGATGGCCTGAAGGGCTCATGTCCACGGCGTTTGACAGAGCACAGTMGAAGCTAGGTCAGACCCCACCTGCCCCCTTTCAAATGGAACGATTGGCGCGGGAAGTAATGCGCCTCTTCAACAATGGAAAGCGTGACATAGAATTGATCGCATCCCTGGCGGTAGACGGTCAACTCCAAGACCGCGCACGGTCGCCATCGTCACAGTGATAATCAGAAGTCTTAGTTCTCGCAGGGCAGGTTCCCGAGTTGCTATATGGCAAGGTAGGTTTACCTTGACTAGGTCTGTCCATCAGAAGACAATACAAAAGTCGTCAGGCATTTTATGGCCACTGACGCTTGAGAGTTCCATGTGCTCCCGCCTAAGCGGAGCATGCAATGGATCCAAATTTACACAAGCTCTCCTATAACCAGCAAGATTGGGACATCATGAAGAGGGCGCTCGACAGGGCATCCCTTGTCTTGGGCCGACCTCTCGAAGTAGATCTAAACGCCGAGCGACTGGCCAGGCGCATTATGGCCTTTTTCGACAGTGGTTTGCGCGATTTCGACTTGATAGCTGCCAAGGCTGCCAATGCAGAAGAGAAATCAGAACCAGACCCTCGTGTGACATCAGTTCAGATTGAGTTGCTCCAACAGATCCTTCTACCGTCCGCGTCGCAGCCATTGAGTGCGCATGACGTCCACGACTTCGCCATGAAAACAGACATGAACATCGATCCAATCGAAGAAACCGCGTTGGACGAGATCGCGAAAGAATAACTGAGCAACACCACTGCTCACCCATTAAAGTTTTGCTGGCCTTTCCCGG
>NZ_JBFUMG010000201.1:0-7691 GCF_054049495.1 Phyllobacterium sp. P5_D12
AATGCCGTACTTGATGCCATGGCCAATCCACGCGACATCGATATGCCGCTCGTCGATGCTTATCTCGCACGTCGTGCGCTCGACTATCTTTTCGGCTTCACCCTCTCCCCGGTGCTTTGGCGCAAACTCCCGGGCGCGCGCTCCGCTGGACGAGTCCAATCGGTAGCATTGCGGCTTGTCGCGGATCGCGAAGCGGAAATCGAACGCTTTATCCGCGAAGAATACTGGAATATCGCCGCGCTCCTGAAAACACCGCGCAATGACGGGTTCGAAGCACGGCTTGTATCAGTCGATGGCAAGAAACTCGGCAAGCTCGATATCAAGAATGGTGAACAGGCCGGCGAGATCCGCGGCATGCTGGAAGGCGCGTCCTTCAAGGCAGCCTCGGTCGAAGCAAAGCCTATCAAGCGCAGCCCTGGCCCGCCCTTCACCACATCGAGTTTGCAACAGGCGGCCTCCGGTCAGCTCGGATTTTCCGCATCACGCACGATGCAGATTGCGCAGAAGCTGTACGAAGGTATGGATCTCGGTACCGAAACCGCTGGCTTGATCACTTATATGCGTACTGATGGCGTGCAGATGGCGCCCGAAGCCGTTCAAGCGGCGCGCCAGACGATCGGCAAGGTTTTTGGCGAAAAATATGTGCCGGAGAAGCCGCGCTTTTACGCCACGAAGGCGAAGAACGCTCAGGAAGCGCACGAAGCGATCCGCCCGACCGATTTCAATCGGCATCCCAAGGACATGCGCCAGTTTCTTGATGCCGATCAGGCACGGTTGTACGAGCTGATCTGGAAACGTGCAATCGCCAGCCAGATGCAGTCGGCGGACATCGAAAGAACGACGGTCGAAATCGATGCGCAGAACGGGTCGCGTTTCGCACAACTGCGCGCGACAGGCTCGGTCATCAGGTTTGATGGTTTTCTCGGTGCTTATACGGATCACCGCGAGGAAGAAGACGTCGATGAAGATGGTGGACGTCTCCCGGAAATCCGCTCCGGAGAGGCTCTGGCCCGCGAGAAAATCAACGCAACACAGCACTCGACTGAGCCGCCACCGCGCTATTCGGAAGCAACACTCATCAAGAAGATGGAAGAGCTCGGCATCGGTCGCCCTTCCACCTATGCATCTACACTCGCGACCCTCCGCGATCGCGAATATATAACCATCGACAAGCGCAAGCTCATTCCAGAAGCCAAAGGCCGGCTGGTCATTGCCTTCCTGGAAAGTTTCTTCAAGCGCTATGTCGAATATGATTTCACCGCTGATCTTGAAGAGAAACTTGATGAGATTTCCGATGGAAAGCTGAAGTGGAAGGACGTTCTGCGGGCTTTCTGGACCGATTTCTTCGGCTCTGTCGATGGAATCAAGGAACTGCGCGTTACCAATGTGCTGGATGCGTTGAATGACCAGCTTGGCCCGCTCGTGTTCCCGCCGCGTGAAGACGGCAGCGATCCGCGTATCTGTCAGGTCTGCGGCACGGGCAATCTATCGCTGAAGCTTGGCAAGTATGGCGCGTTCGTCGGCTGTTCGAACTATCCGGAATGCAAATTCACGCGCCAGCTTGGTGGCAGCGAAGCGGCAAACGAAAACGGCAATGGCGGCGATGAGCCAAAACTGCTCGGCAAAGACCCCTATACGGACGAGGATATTACCGCACGCAACGGCCGGTTCGGGCCTTATGTGCAGCGTGGCGATGGCAAGGAAGCCAAGCGCGCCAGCCTGCCAAAGGGCTGGACGCTCGATGCGCTGGATCATGAAAAAGCTCTGGCTCTGCTCTCGCTACCTCGCGATGTAGGCCAGCATCCCGAAACGGCGAAGATGATCTCGGCCGGAATCGGACGCTACGGCCCTTACATCACGCATGATGGGACCTATGCCAATCTGGAGAATGCGGAAGACGTGTTCTCGATCGGCCTCAATCGTGCGGTTACCGTGCTTGCGGATAAGCAGGCAAAGGGCCCGGGGCGCGGTCGAGGTACGCCTGCAGCGCTCAAGGATCTTGGCGAGCATCCCGATGGCGGCGTGATAACCGTTCGCGACGGCAAATACGGCCCCTATGTGAACTGGGGCAAGGTCAATGCCACGCTGCCGAAGGGCAAGGACCCGGCGGGCGTGACCGTTGAGGAAGCTCTTGCTATGATCGCTGAAAAGGCAGGCTCGAAGGGTACCAAGAAAGCACCGGCCAAGAAGGCAACGGCAGCAAAAAAACCTGCCACGAAAAAACCGGTTGCGAAAAAGACTGCCACCAAAAAAGCAAGTTAGGAAAAAACGATTGGCACGCCGTATCTCTCCCCCCAACGGAAAAAAGCGGTCTGCCAATTCTGACGCTTCCGGTCGCGAACAGCATRTGCCAAGCCGCGATGAGATTCTCCAGTTTATCAAGGAAAATCCGGACCTTACCGGCAAACGTGACATCGCCAAAGCATTCAATATCAAAGGTGATGCTCGTATTGCCTTGAAGGATATTTTGCGGGATTTGGCTGGCGATGGCTTGGTCGAAAAGCGCGCCAAGCGGCTCGCCGTATCTGGCAGCTTGCCGAGCGTGGCAGTCCTCGACATTACCGGACGTGACGGCGATGGCGGGCTGATCGCCAAGCCTGCCGAATGGGACGCAAACCACCAGGAACGGCCGCCTGTTGTTTTCATTCGCGCCTCGCGCAATCAGAAAGGTCCGACTCCCGGCGTGGGCGATCGTGTTCTGGCGCGTATTTTTCATGGTGCTGACCCTACCGGCCCCGCTTATACGGGACGTGTCATCAAGAAGATCGAGCATCGCAAGGATGCCGTTTTGGGCGTGTTGCGCAAACTCGACAATGGCGAGTGGCGCCTTGAACCCGTCGAACGGCGGCAAGTCGAACTCGCCATCGATCCTGCCCAACTGAACAATGCCAAGGCAAATGACCTCGTCGAAGTCGAGGTTTCAAAAGTCAGCCGCTACGGACTTGCACTGGGCCGGATCACGCAGGTCGTGGGTTCCGTTGCGAGTGAAAAAGCCCTGTCGATGATCGCCATCCATGAGCATGAGATCCCGCATGTCTTTCCCGATAGCGTCACTGCGGAAGCCGAAAAGGCCAGACCCGCAACCATGGCGCATCGCGAGGACTGGCGGCATGTTCCGTTGGTGACCATCGATCCAGCCGATGCAAAAGATCACGATGATGCGGTCTATGCCGAGCCTGATCCAGACGAGAAAAACCCGGGCGGCTTCATCGCCACCGTCGCTATCGCTGATGTCGCAGCCTATGTAACCCCAGGTTCGCAACTCGACCGCGAGGCTTTAAAGCGCGGAAATTCGGTGTATTTCCCCGACCGCGTCGTGCCGATGCTGCCTGAGCGTATTTCCAACGACCTTTGTTCGCTGAAAGAACTGGTCGACCGCCCCGCCCTTGCCGTCCGCATGATCTTTGATGCCGAAGGCCGCAAGATCTCGCACACGTTCCACCGCGTCATGATGCGCTCGCACGCCCGGCTCTCCTACCCACAGGCGCAGGCAGCAATAGATGGCGCGACTGACGAGAAGACGGCGCCGATACTCGATACGATCCTGAAGCCGCTCTGGGCCGCCTATGTGGTGCTGAAGCGCGGCCGAGATGCGCGAGAGCCACTGGAACTAGACCTCCCCGAAAAGAAGATCCTGCTTACACCCGAGGGCAAGGTCGACAAGGTCGTCATCCCGCCGCGGCTCGATGCGCACAAGCTCATCGAAGAATTCATGATACAGGCCAATGTTGCCGCTGCCGAAACGCTCGAGCGCAAGAAGCAGCCACTGATCTTCCGCATCCACGACGCGCCGTCGCTGGCCAAGCAGGAAACGCTGCGTGAGTTCCTGCGGACGATGGATATATCGCTGGCTCGCGGTGCAGAACTGCGTCCGAACCAATTCAACCATATCCTGAAGCGCGTCGAGGGCAGCGAGCAGCAGGATCTCGTCAATCAGGTCGTGCTGCGCTCTCAATCGCAAGCGGAGTACAACCCCGCGAACATTGGGCACTTCGGCCTCAATCTTCATCGCTACGCGCATTTCACTTCGCCCATCCGCCGCTATGCGGACCTTATCGTGCACCGCGCGCTGATCTCGGCATTGGGCCTTGGACCGGATGGCCTGACGCCGGACGAAGAAGCGGCATTGCCCGAAATCGCCGCCCTGATCTCGACATCCGAGCGTCGCGCCATGGCCGCCGAGCGCGACACTGTCGACCGGCTGATCGCACACTTTCTGGCGGACAAGGTAGGCAGCAGTTTCGAAGGCCGCGTCCAGGGTGTGACCAAGGCTGGCCTGTTCGTCTCCCTTGCGACATATGGCGCGGACGGGTTTATCCCCATTTCAACTTTGGGCGATGATTACTATCTTTACGACGAAACCAACCACGCTCTATGCGGCGAACGCAGTGGCAAGGGTTTCCGCCTCGGTGACGTTGTCGAGGTTCGTTTGGTCGAAGCCTTGCCAGTTGCCGGCGCTTTGCGGTTTGAGATGCTTTCAGAACCGCACCCGGTGCCGAGCGGTGTTCGCTCGCACCACAAGGCAAAGCGTTTTATACGCGGAAACCAGAAGCGTCCGTCTACCGTATCGCGGGGCGGACGAAGAGGCAGGTAATGGCAGAACAGATTTTCGGTGCCGATACGGCGCCCGCGAGAGAGCGCCGGCCGGTGTGGCAGGCGATGTGGCGCGGATTGCGCTGTCGCTGCCCGCATTGCGGCGAAGGCAAGCTATTTCGCGCTTTCGTCAAGCCTGTCGACCATTGCGCTGCATGCGGCGAGGACTACACCCATCAACAGGCCGATGATTTTCCCGCCTATATCACCATCACGATTGTCGGCCACATCGTCCTCGGCGGATTTCTGGCTGTTGAAACCCTCTTCATATTGTCCAATTGGGTGCATCTGGCCATCTGGGTTCCCTTGACGATCCTCCTGTCGATAGGTTTGCTGCAGCCGGTCAAAGGCGCCATCATCGGGTTGCAATGGGCAAATTACATGCATGGTTTTGGCGGCGAGACTGACGATCAGGAGCCACGGGAACAGTGAATGATCAAGGCAATGCCATCCCGATCCAAAAAGATACGCCGGTAGTTCCTATCCGGCCACGCGATGCTGCTTCGCTGTTGCTCATCGACCGTTCCGGCAAGGATCTGCGCATCCTCATGGGCAGGCGGCACATGCGTCACGTCTTCATGCCGGGAAAATTCGTCTTTCCGGGTGGGCGGACGGAACCAGCGGACGGCCACATATCCGCAATTGCCGAGCTCTCCGACGTTGATCAAGCAAAACTCCTGACCGGTATGGGCAGTCGCTCAAGCGTTCAACGCTGCCGGGCACTCGCGCTCTCTGCCATTCGCGAAACCTACGAAGAGGCAGGGCTTCTTCTCGGACGCCGGCATCCGGATGCCGTTTCGATATCGCACCCCGACTGGGCCGCTTTTGTCGAACGCAGGATTCTTCCTGACCTTTCCGTGCTGCGCTATTTCGCGAGAGCCACCACGCCGCCCGGTCGCTCCCGCCGTTTCGATACGCGGTTCTTCCTTGCTTTTCGCGATGCCGTCGCCGATACCCTTCCCGAAGCAACCGGGCCATCACAGGAACTCGAAGAATTGTGCTGGCTGCCCTTCCATGAGGCCAACCAACTGGATATTCCCGAGATCACCCGGACGATCATAATGGAGGCCGAGGCGATTCTTGCCGCAAATCCTGCCCTAGACCCGGGCAACGCCGTCATTCGTTACCGCATGAAATATGGACGATTCGTCCGAGAGGTTTTTTGATTTATGGATGCAACGCCGACCACTGACCAGACAACCGTCCGGTCTTCCTGGCGCGCGCTTGTCGCGGCCATCGCCACCATCAGTTCCGTTGGTGTCGCCATCGGACTTGGCATTCCACTCCTGAGCGTAATTCTGGAAAGCCGCGGCCATTCGGCCACCATGATAGGCTTGAACGCTGCGGTTGCGGGCATCGCATCGATTGTCGCCGCTCCTTTCGCTGCTCCAATCGCAGCCCGGTTCGGTGTGGTGCCGACCCTGCTTGGAATGTTACTGATCGGCGGCTTCTCGTTCGTAGGCTTTCACTTCTTTACCGAATTCTGGATGTGGGTCGTGCTGCGCGTTTTCCTGCATTTCGCGCTGACGATGCTCTTCATCCTTTCCGAATACTGGATAAATGCTGCCGCTCCTCCCGACAAACGTGGGCTGGTGCTTGGTATCTACGCCACCGTCCTTTCCGTGGGATTTGCGCTGGGGCCGTGGCTGTTCTCGCGCATCGGCAGCGTTGGCATCATGCCGTTTGCGGTCGGTTTCGGCATCATCATTTTCGCCATGTTGCCGGTGCTTTTCGCGTGGAACGAAAGCCCGGATTTCCATGAAGAGGAGCACGTACCCTTTGCTCCGTTCATTTGGGCTGTGCCCACTGCAACAGCGGCGGTCTTTGTCTTCGGTGCGGTTGAAACCGGTGGCTTCGCGCTGTTTCCGGTCTTTGGTTCCCGCATTGGGTATAGCGAGGCCAATGCGGCTCTCCTGCTCACAACCATCGGGCTTGGCAACGTGCTGCTGCAAATTCCAATTGGGCTCCTCAGCGATCACGTCAATGATCGCCGCAAGATCCTGCTTGTCTGCGCGTTGATCGGCTTGGCGGGCATGTGCGTCCTGCCATTCATCTATTCCAACTGGTATCTCGTCGCGGGGTTGCTGTTTGTCTGGGGCGGCGTTGTGGCCGGCCTTTACACCGTTGGCCTGGCACATCTCGGCTCGCAGCTTACGGGGCGCGAGCTCGCCTCCGCCAATGCAGCCTTCGTCTTCTGCTACGCAGTCGGCATGCTCGTCGGTCCACAGGCGGTCGGTATCGGCATGGATCTGATGGGCCCGGCAGGCTTTGCAGTCGCCCTCGCAATATTCTTCGCGGCTTACGCGCTTTTGGTGGGCTCTCGCTTGATCAGCCGCAGAGGTTAGATTCGGGACTCAAAGCGAGTACAACTACAGCGCGCTTGGAATTATTCGCCACGGTGTTATATTGACGCGGAGTGAGAGGCGAGCTTTCGCCCGCCCCTCTCTTCCTTATAGGTTGAATTGAACCCGGAACTCGACTTGCCAGCCAGTCCGGGTTCTTTTCATTATAAGGGTGATGTTAAGTGGACATCGCCACATGAATCACCTCCAAGGTTGAAGGCAAGGCTCTTGCCGCAGTCGGGGGAGCCTATCTCCCCCGATACACCGGCTGGCTCGGTGTTGCTGCTTTTGCCTTCAAATCTTGAAGTTTGACTCATCGCGTGCTTTGACGTGCTCGGCAACGAACGCAGGGTTGAATCGAATCTTGGGAAATGCGGTACAAGGTTGTCCTGCAGTGAGGACACGTCGATTGATCTATTATATTGGCGCGGTGACCGACGCAGGCTTGACTTTTGGCGCCGTTCGGTTAAGTGTCCGGCCGAATTTCCGCTTATGGCCACGTTGCTGGACTTGAATAGCGGTCCTCAATAATCAGAACAGGTAAACTGAAAATGGCCAAGGCTGCGAATATCAAGATCAAGCTTCTGTCGACCGCTGACACCGGTTTCTTCTACGTTACGAGCAAGAACAGCCGTACCAAGACGGAGAAGATGTCTTTCCGCAAGTACGACCCGGTCGCGCGCAAGCACGTTGAATTCAAGGAAACCAAGATCAAGTAATCTTGTTTTCCGGAAACAAAAATGCCGCCTCCAAGGC